>JAJDHP010000015.1 GCA_030266245.1 Methanimicrococcus sp. OttesenSCG-928-J09 | reverse complement strand
TGCCGCCGCTGTAATTATTTATCAGACCGCCGTCACGCGCGCGAGCCGCACATCTTTTCGTAAATAACAGAAAATCCACCCATCGTTTTTACAAAAAATTAGAAAACTGACGAAGCATTCGTCAGCGGATCTTTTTCAACTCTGTAATTCATATCGGCAGAATCAATCAAAGATTCATCGTGGGAAACGACAATAATCTGACCGACACCGTCGTCGCGCATATGTTCAATCAGCACAATCAGCTGACGAACGTGACCGCTGTCCAAAAAGACAGTCGGTTCATCGAATATAAGCGGCGGCAGCGAAGTTTTGCCGGAGTTATTTTCCCCGAACCCGAGTGACAGAAGACGATAAATCGCGCAGCGGAGCGCTAAATTAAATATGGCGCGTTCGCCGCCGCTGAGCTGTTTGGGTTCTAAAACAGATCCGTCCTTTTCATGAACCTTCAAATTATAATCGCTGTCAAGCTCCAGATGTGAATACGCGTTGTTGGAATAAATAAAGTCAAACATTTCATTGAGCAAACGATCCAGCGCTTCAATATTTTTAGTCCGCATTTCCGAGCGAATCCGCAAATACATTTCTTCAAGCGCCGAAACATCAGCGGAAACGTGTGACAGGAAATGAATCTTATTTCGAAGAAGTTCAGCTTCTTTTTCATTTTCAGCAAGCATCGCAAGTTCGGTTCTGTAAGTTCCGATTTGCTGCAAAAGTTCTGCCATTTTCCCATCCCAATCAGCAATCTTCTCAGCAATTAATTGAATTTGTCCGGACAAAATTTTCTTTTGATCAGACGCGGAAAGACCGCCGGCATTTGATCCAAGTGCCGCTTCTATTTTTTCATTTAACTCTTTAATTTTAACGGATTTTCCGGCGATCTGCGTTTTATAATTGTCAACCGTTTTATCCAGTTCCACCATTGTTTTCTTCAAGCCTTCCATGATTGCTTTAAGCATTTCCAGCTGAGCGGCGAAATCCGAAAGCTGTTCTGTCTTTTTGCGAAGAACGGCAATTAAATTCAAAGCAGAAACCGCTTGTTTCTCTTCCTCTCGAATCTTAATTTCAGCAGCGGTCATCTTTTCCAATTCAATTTTCAAAGCCTGAAGATTTTTATCGGCTTCATCTTTCGATTTTTCAAATTCCGTCACACGTTTTTGAGATTCGGCGTTCATCTTTTTTTCAGATTCGAGTGTTTTGTAAGTCAGCAAAATTGAATTTGCCGTTTCCGAAAATTCCTTTTCTCTTTCGGAAAGCAGCCGCAGTTTTTCCTGACGGCGGGCGCCGGCTGCTTTGAAATCCGCCAGCCTTTGTTCGATTTTTTCTAAATCCTTGCGGCGGGCTTCACAGAAAACAGAATGTTCCACTTTACGAGCATTTAAATCCGTTTTCTGTTTATCAATATCTTCCAAATCCTTTTTGAGCTTTTCAATCAAATCGGACTTGCCTTTTTCCTCAGCGCGGAACGTATTCATTTCAGATTTAATCGCGCCGACCGTTTCATCAATAACTGAAATTTCTTTCAAAACAGCAATTTGGGAATCAACATCAGCAATCAATTTACCGACATCCGCCAGCCGCTTCTCAATTTCAGCGCGTTGCTGTGTTTCTTCATCTGTCCCGTGCTCAGGATGAGCGTCATCCGCTTTGATTTCACAGCCGCATGTCGGACACTTACCGGCTTTAAGCAGCTCTTCTTTCTTCAAAATCGCTTTTTGGATTTCAGAATCACGAGATTTCAAACCCGCACTTTCCGACACCAAAGCCTCTTTTTGCTTAGACAGCACATCAGAAGCCGCAGTAATATCCTCCGGCAAAATATCGTTGAGCCGGTATCTGGAATCCGGAACAGTTTCCTTCAAAACGGCCGCTGTTTTAATTTTATCATTGCGTTTCACGCCGTTCATTTCAAGAAGCGCGGCATAATCAGAAACACGCTGCTTCTTCTTTTCAAACTCCGCTTGTTCGGCTTTCAATTCAAGCATCGTCTTTTCTTTTTCTTCATCCAAACGGCGAATATCTTTTTCAGTTTCAGCGATACTCTTTTCCTTTTCTTCCAATTCACCGGAAATGGATGCTTTCTTTTTCTCCTCTTCCGTCACGCGGTTTTCTTCGCTGTGGATTTTGGAATTAATGTATTCTTCCAGCTTTTCAATATCCGAAATAATCATTTTCCACGCCGATTCATCTGACGGCAGCGGTAATTCTTCGATTTTGACAACATTAGAGTAAAATGAAATGTCGCAGATGCCCGAAATACATTCTTTATCATTATCTTCTTGTGCTTCTTTGCCGGCGCGTGCTTCTCCAATCGGTATTTCAGACGCTGCATCTTTTTGAACCTCGGCATAGAGTTCATCAAACAAGCTTAAAAATGCCGCTTTTTCGACGCCTGCCTTTGTGAATCCCGCCTCAACGGCAGCATTCGCCTGGTCTATTTTTAGAATCTGTTTCTCAATTTGAGAGATTGTTTCAGCCAGCCCTGCTTTTGAAGTTTCAGATTCTTTTTCTTTGGCTGAAATATCTTTTACAATATTGTTTTTGGTGACGCCGAGAACTTCCGCCTGACTTGAAATACTGTGTTTTTTAGCGGTTGCCGCTGTTTCAGCTTCACGAATGACAGCCGAAACGGATTCGATATTGCTGCTGTCATCATTAATGTGAACGGAATGAAGAGATGAAGAGATGAGTGATTCTAATTGAGAGATATCACTGTTTGTTTTGAATTGATTGATTTCAATTCTCAGCTGCTTTGAAAGTTCTAAAAGCTGTGCTGCGTCTTTTTCTTTTCCCAAAATCTCTTGAAGAAGATTTTCGCGGCCGACAATTTCAGAGTCATATTTCTTTTCAAGCTCTGCCGATTCTTTCTTTAAGTTTTCAATTTCCGCTCTTTCTTTTTCAGCTTCAGCGATTTTGGATTCGACCAGTGTCAACTCTTTTGTCAAGCGCTCTTTTTCTTCATTTTGTTTTAAAGCAGCCGCTTTTGCTTTTTCAACAAATTCCATTCGTTTATTTAATTCGGCATGCAGATTTTTATCCCTCTGCTGAGCGATTTTTGCTTGAACGATCTCTTTCTTTTCAGATTCCGATCTCAATACACGGGAAACCGCAGTTTTAGAATTGTGAGCGCGCTCGCGATATTCTTCCAGTTTGCCGAGACGCAGCAAATCGTCAATCATCTGCTGGCGGTCTTTGGGCTTTGCGTTAATAAGTGCGTCAATATCGCCCTGACGGATGTAAGCGCAATTTTGGAAGTTCTTTTCATCCATATTTAAAAGCTGCAGAATCGCATCATACGTATTTTTGGCTTGTTCGGCAATGATTTCTCCGTTTTTATGAAGAATAGATTTGTAAGTATTGGCACCCGTTTTGTTGGCTCTGTAATGCTGTTCGATTTTATAATCGTCGCCGGCATGCTCAAAATCCAAAGCGATTACGGCTTTTGTACTTCCTTTCCTCATCATATCAGGGATGAGAAGAGGCGTTCCTTTCAGCACATCGCCGCCGAAAATCGCCATGAAGCAGGCTTCCAGAATACTTGATTTGCCGCTTCCGTTGACGCCGGAAATCACTGTCACGCCGTCAATAAAATCCAAATCCAGCTTTTCGTAACTGCGAATGTTTTCAACATGAAGATGCTTAAATTTCATTCTTCACCCTCCGTTCCGAACATGTCGCCCAAAGTATATTGGCGCGGTTTTACACTCTTTTTGTTTTCTTCAGATTTTGGTTTCAAATTCGGACCGGCAGAATCAACGACCGAATCATCGGCAGAATCAACGACCGGATCCTCGACAGGATCAGCAATCGGATCGCTCTTTTCCGAAAGATCGGAAACAACAGGTTCTGCCTTTTTCTCTGAATCATTTTCAAAATCGGCAGTCTGGAGGTCTGTTTCGCCTTCCTGCACCTGCCGAAGCTGCGCAATAATTTCAGCGTCATCTGAATCTGACTCGGCGGCAGGAGAAGTATTGGAGAGAGAAGTATTAGAGGGTGAAGTATTGGAAAAACGATCTCCCGATTCTATGTCTGTCGGATTTGATTCAATTTTATTCTGCATTAGAGAAGTGTCCGAATAGATGCTTTCGCGTTTGAATTCTTCTTTAAAATCGTGGGTTTCTAAATATTCCTTGAGCCGTTCTTCAGAAACATCGGTGATGTTTGTCTTTGCCGTATCCATGTCGCGTATGATACTGTCAAGTAGGTATCCTGCTTCCGTTAAATTCAATTTGCGGAGTTCCTGCGTGACAACTTCGTCGGGATCGCGGAAAACGATTTTGTTAATAATGTCGCTGCCATCTTCTCTTTCCAAGTCTCTTTTGTCACCGATTCGGGCGACAACAGCGCCTTTCTTTTTGACATATTCTTCAATTTCGCTGATTGGAATGAGTGTTTTTTTGACGCCTGAAAATTCAACGAAAACCACCGATTCTTTTATTTTTTCGGAATAAGCGTCAATTTTGGAATAGATTTCTTCTACAGAAATTTCGCCTTTCTCGCCGCTGGCAATCGGAATCGTAATGAAATCGCGTGTCGGAATATTGCGGCGTGTTATGGAAATTTCATTTTCGCCGCTTTCAAAAGTCAGAATGTTATAGGAACGCGGTTCTGTTTCTGCCGCGCTGCATCTTTCTGTGCTGCCGGGATAGGTGAGCCAGGCGCCGTTATGCTTTATGCATTCGTATTTGTGATTGTCGCCGAGCAAAACCGCGTCAAATGTAATCGGAATGGGATTTGTAAAATCGTCGCTGGAAAGCGGCTGTCCCGGCAGAACAGGTTCAAGAAGCTGATGGAGGGTTAAAATATTAAAAACGGTTTTGTTTTCGAGACATGAAATGACACTGTCGTCAAAAACGGTAAAATCATAAGCTGCAAGGCGGGGACCGGAAAGGTTGTCGATTCCGTAAAAACGGATTTGTGTATTTTCATTTTCAATTATGACAGGTCGGCTGCCGAGTCTTTTAGCAAGTCCCATCTCTTCAAAAATGTCCAGCCATTGTGTATTTTGCTTGCCTTCGTGATTGCCGACGATTCCTAAAAACGGGATGCCGGCTTTTTTAAGCGGTGTTAAAACGGCAATCGTTTCTATCAAATCTTCAATCGTCGGATTGCGGTTATCGAATAAATCGCCTGTATGAACAACGGCATCCATTTTATCGTCAACCGCATCCTGAATGACGCGGGCGAATGAATCAAAAAAATCCTGCCGGCGAATCTCACTCTGATATTGACGGGAACCGAGATGAGTATCTCCCGTATGCAGAATGCGAATTGCAGATTTGTTGACTGTATAAATTGATAAATTGTCCATTATTAAACCCTTTAAAGCTTAAAATTAAAAAATCAGAATTAAAAAATTAGAATTCGGATGTTTTGCCGTTAAACAGAAGTCGGGTCCGCCGAATAACGTTCTTCTTCATTTGATTGACGACAATTCCTTTGGGTGTTTTTTCACCTGCGGCAATTGTTTTTCCGCGGAGAATCGCGTCAAATACATTCTCTTGTGTATTGATTTCCGTATTCACAAGTGTATAGCCTTGTCCGACCAATTCGGCAATATGCGCGTCACTGCCGCCTGTTTGCGGCATTCCAATGCGTTCTGCTTCCCATTTCGCTTTTTTATTGGAGCCGCTTGTAATACATTTGGAATTAAAAGTTTCGGCGGCATCTGCACCGCTTCCTTCCAAATAACCGATTCCGTGCGCCGATTTACGATATGGGTGAGCGATGATTGAAAGGGCATTTAAATCGCGTGCCATGTCGGTTGTTTCTTCCGGCGTCATGAATGACGGTATTTTTTCCGTAACACCGAGGACGAGAATGTGTCCTTTGGATGTGCTGACTTCTGTTCCGGGAATGACTATGAAATCGCCGTCACCGTATTTTTTGGGATTTGCTTTCACCATTTCAAGCGCCTTGAGACCGCCTTTGACTTCGTCGTGGTCACAGATCGCGATTCCGTTGAGATTCTTATCTTTAGCGGCGCGCAGAATGTCTTTGAGCGGCGTTTGCGAATCTCTGGAATATTTGGAATGAATGTGAAAGTCGTATTTGAACATGGTACAGAATTGGCGCTTGGGCTATATATTTTTATAGTTTCGGCGGCGTTTTCGGCGATTTTGAAACGGCTGTTTTCGGTTTTATTGATTAATACTTTCACCCCGCTTATTTGACCTTTATATGCTTCAAAATCTTTGTTAGATTTGTTCTTAGCAATAAAAATAAGAATCAAACTCAGGTGAAACTTATGTCAATCGAAATCGGATCGGAATTTTCTGATGTTGTTAGTGTTGTGAATATTGTAAAAAACTTAGAATTACGAAAAAACAATTCAAACAATATACAAACTCTTGAAAGCGCTCATGTCACTCAAGCAGTTCAAGCCGTTCACGCTCTTGACAGAGGTATTTCGTATATTCGTTCTGAATGGGCAGATGCAGCGGAAGATTTAGAAGTTATCCACGCCGTCAGCCCGTTAAAATTGAACGATGAATTAATTGAATTCCAAAAGGATCCCGACTACGATGACGACGGATTCGAAGGTTTCGATGCCGGCTATGACAGTCTGCTCCCGTACGATTACGAAACGGAAGTTGTGGACGCTCTGAATTTGAACGCGCAAATCGCGGCCTACGCTGCTGAATCCTGGGAATTTGTTTCAATTACGGACAATATCATCCTGTTCCAAAAACCAAAATGGGAAGCTTAAATTTTAAAACTTCGTTAAAATCCGGTTTGAATTTATTGCATTTATCTTCACGGCAAATGAAATCCAAATGAAAGTTTGTGTTAATTTGTCGTGATTGATTCCTCCGGTCTTTGATTTATTTCAGCAATTCGTTGTGAATATGAATCAAAAACCAATAAAAACAAAAGTAACCCCAAAAAACGAATTATTGAGAAAGTAAAAACGAACCCACCAAAGCCATAACTTTGAATGAAATGTGTGAAATTGAAAGGATTCGCCTTTTTTACGAAACCGGAAGCGTGTGAACTTCCGGTGAATCCTTTTCAACCATTTTGTCTTTTTCTCAGGCAGCTGTCTTTTTTTCATTTAATTTCATTTACTGAAACGAGTACACTTTTTTCATTTCTTTTTTTATTACATTTACCTGCCAATACAAAACTAATTGCCACAGCTACCTTACCGATTCCGTTTGCCATATGTACCTGCCATTTCCGTTCAAACAGCTGTCGCCGCGCGCGAACTGCATCGTTTTTTACATAATTAATGAAAATTTGCACGTTTTTTCATTTCTTTTTTTATTACATTTACCTGCCAATACAAGACTAATTACCACGGCTACCTTACCGATTCCGTTTACCATATGTACCTGCCATTTCCGTTCGAACAGTTGCCGTCGCGCGCGAGCTGCACCATTTTTTACAAAATTAATGAAACATTTGCACGTTTTTTCATTTCTTTTTTTATTATATTTACCTGCCTATGCAAAACTAATTGGCAGTGGGAGGGAGGTGTTTGTTTCCGATTGGAGTCAGATTTCTGTTTCCATATGGGTTGAGGTGTTTACTGAAAAATCGCTTTGCGATTTTTAGCGGCTCCCGCCGCTGTAATAATATCTGCCGACAGCTGCCGCCGCGTGCGAGCCGCACAAATTTTTGAAAAAAAGAAAACGAAACGACACTTTTGATAAAAAGAAAAAAGAAGCGATGTTTTTTAGAAAACGAAAAAATGAAAAAAGAAAGAGAATGGAACTTACTCTTCCGAATAATAATATTCGCCTTTCTCTTTTTGTTCCCGATCCAAGCGGGACATATAATTATTCACGCGCGGGCGCTTTGTTTCTTCGTCACGGCGGAACGTGATGTTTAAGTTTGCCAGGAACTTATTCATGCCGTCTTTCATATTTGTCGGAGCGTTAGCGATACCGCTGACGGAAGGCTCGCCTTCAAAAACGATTAAGCGCTGACTGATCATGTCAATCATATAAATATCGTGGTCGACAACCATCGCGGTTTTACTGTTGCTCTCGGCAAAACGGGTAATGACTCTGGTCGCGATTGCGCGCTGTTCGACATCTAAGTGAGCGCTCGGCTCGTCTAAAATGTAGAAGTCAGCCTCACGGCTGAGACAGGCTGCAATTGCGACGCGCTGAAGTTCACCGCCGCTTAAATCTTTGAGATAACTGTCATAAAGTTTGTCTAAACGCAATGGGCGAGCGATTTCTGTTTCATAGTAACCGGTTCCGAATTTGTCGGCAACTTCCATAAGCAAATCCCTGACACGAATATCAGAATCGGCTTTGATGTACTGCGGTTTATAAGAAATTGTGACATCAATTCCGACTTCACCTTCGTCGGGTTCGATTTCGCCGGCGAGGATTTTAACGAAAGTCGATTTACCGGTACCGTTCGGACCGACAATACCAAGCACTTCACCTTCTTTAACGCTGCCGCCTTTGGCTTCCAACGAAAAGACATCGCTGAAATTTTTGGAAAATGAATCGTAAGAGAGAATTGTTCGAACATCAGCGCCGTCTTTGGGCGGATGCGTTTCAAAGCGAATCGCTTCGTCACGAATACGCATATTTTCTTCAGGCAGATATCCTTTGATGTACTGATTAATGCCGACACGAACCGTTTTGGGAAGCGTCATAACACCGTAACCGCCCGGCTGACCGTAAGCGATGTGAACAGTGTCTGCCAGCATATCCAAAATTGCCAAATCGTGTTCAACGACCAGAACCGATTTGTTCTGTTCTTTTGCCAGATCCTGAATGAGGCGAGCAGCGTTGATTCTTTGATAAATATCAAGATAAGAGCTGATTTCGTCAAAGAAATAAAAATCAGCCTCTTTAACGATACAAGCCGCGATCGCCACTTTTTGAAGTTCGCCGCCTGAAAGAGCGCCGATGTCGCGGTCTAAAATGTCTTTCATTTCCAGCTTTTCAACAACTTCATCCAGTCTGCCGCTTGTATTGGCTTTGCTGAGAAGATCTGATGTTTTACCTTTGAACGCCCGAGGAATTAAATCAACATACTGCGGCTTTTGAGAAACTTTCAAATTACCTGAAGACGCGAGCTTGAAATAATCGCCGAGAGCCGTCCCGGAATAATGGTCTAAAACTTTTTCCCAGCTTGCGGTTTCCTCGCCGAAATTGGGGATCATGGCGCCGGACAGAATCTGAACGGCCGTACTTTTACCGATACCGTTCGGACCGAGAATACCTGTTACTTTTCCCTGCTGCGGAACCGGCAGACCGTAAAGCGCAAAGCCGTTTTGACCGTAACGGTGCGTCGGATATTCAAGTGATTCGGGAAGCCCGATAATCATAATGGCGTCAAACTGACATTTTTTAACACAAATACCGCAGCCGGAACAGAGTGATTCTGTAATAATCGCCTTACCGTCCTCTTCGCTGAAAAGAATGGTTTCGTCACCCGTTCGAACGCGCGGACAATATTTGTAGCATTCCTTGCTGCATTGGCGCGGCTGGCATTTATCTTTATTTAAAACGGCTATTCTCATAATGTTTATCCTTGAAAGCAATCTGTTTTTAATGAATTTAATAAATCTAATGATAATAATGAATTTAATGATAATTTTAAAGTGAATTTAGAGGTGAATTTAGAGGTGAATTTTAAAGTGGATTTAGAGGTGAATTTAAGAGTGAATTACGTAATTTAGAGTGAATTAAATGAATGGATTGATGATAAAATTTAATAAAAATGTAATTTCGAAGAAATTAGAATAAAAGGAAAAAAGACCGGCGATTGCCGGATTTTAATCAAAGAATACTGGTGTTCAAAAGAATTGTCCAGGTCACAATACAGTAAATTAAAACTAAGAACTGAATGCCGAACCAGTCTTTCCAATTCAGAAGCTTCATATCCATTTTAAGAGCCGGGAACGCTAATCTTCTGAGAATATAGTATGTAAAAATCATAACAAGCGGAAGAATGACAAACCACGCGTTTTTCAGCGGTGTTGTGCCGTCCGGGGCTACTGCTGTGCCAAGTGAAAAATAACAGATGACACCGGAGATGATACCGAAAATTGAAGCAATAACTGTACGGATTAAACTTTCTCTGTACATGCGTTTTTTCTCTGCCGGCGTCTGCTCAATTTTGCCGCCCGCGCCGATATGGTAATCAGATTCGACCTGCTCTGCTTCAACGTGCTCGAGCTCTTCGGATTCATCCGATTGCATTCTTTTTTGATTCCTCTTCGCCATTTTATCCATACTCCGGAAATTCATAAAATGTATAATCTGAAAAGATAGAAGAGAGAAAGCATTTATAAAACTTTTTGCTCAATGACTGCTTTCTTCTTCTCAATTATCTAATTTCTTCTTTTCAATTATCCAATCGTTTTTATTAATGGTTTTTTTCAATCATTTTTTCAGTCGCCTTTCTTAGAATATTGATTCAATCCTTTTTTCAGTTGTCTTTTAAAGATATTGATTCAACCATTTTTTGATTTAAGCTTCGATACTTTCAATTCTATCTGAATTGGAATTCGGTTTACAGGCTTCGAATTTCAGCACATTCTTTTTGAGCAGTAAAAATGTCAAAAGAAGTGCTAAAACGCCGCCTGTCAGCTTTGCAACGATGACCGGAAAAACCATCTCTTTGTTTACGCCGCCGGCAAACGCTAAAACATCGCCGAAAACGAAAGCTGCCGATACCGTGAAAACCACGTTCAGCAATTTTCCGCGCTTGTCCATGCTGCTCAGCTGACTCCAAACGGGGAGATTATTTGCAAGCTGGGTCAAGAGTCCGGCAGAAGCTTCCTGATTAATACCTGCTCTTCGGCCGAACCAGTCCATCGGCTTTGCAAGTTTACGCTTGAGGAACAAAACCATCGGGAACGCGCCGACTAAAACAATACCGATCAAACCGATAATTAAAAGACCGACTTCTAGCGGAATGCCGCCTAAAACCGCGTCTTCTTCCACCATCAAATAAAAGAGCGGGAATCGAATTCCGGTCAAATATTGGAAAATGGCAATTCCCGGGCTGATAATCGCAATAAATGTAATACATTTCCCAAACGCAGCGAATAGTTTCAGCATAAGGCTCTGCTTAACAATCAAGCCGATGCCGACTAAAACCGCCAGCAAGATGACCGGAAGAGTATTAATCAGCAATTCGTTTATGCCGAGCGGTGTTGAAGTGAAATTCATTGCCAAACCGCCGACAATACAGCCGATCGGCAGCGTGATAAAACCTAAAAGAATACCGGTTGCAAAAAGCGGATGGTCTTCTTTATCCAAAATAGACAGCGCGTAAGGAATTGTAAAGGAAAGTGTAATTCCCATTGTCGAGGCAACAATCAAACCGGAATAGTTTCCGATAGCCGCGTTGCCGCCTGCCATCTGCATTGCCATTGTATAGCCGCCCATGTCCAGTGCTAAAAGCGAGCCCGGAAACATAGCGGGAGACGCGCCGATCAGATTATAAAATGGTGTTACAATCGGGGACAGCACGAGCAAAAGCACAGGTGACAGTGCGATAATGCCGACAATCGCAATCGCCAAATCGCCCATCGCTCTAAAACCGCGGTCAAACTGCTCACCGTAACCGAGTTTGCCGCCGCGCAGCTTATCGTAAACGCCCAAAAGCATAAAAAGCGCGAGAATCGTCATGACGACGCTGCTGACGCTTAATTCAGTCCAAAACGATACCAGTGATGATGTAAATATGTCAATATTCGTGACACTCTCTATCAAATCGCTAAACATTCTTTCATACCCACAAACTTCTGCTCCACACACACAAATTAAAAACACACGAAACGCAGTAAATAGAATATATAAAATACAAAAATTGAGAATAAATCTCCGACACAATAATGCTTTTTTAATATATAACTCCCATTCTCAAAATTTGAAACAAAGGAACATAAAATTTAATCAAATAGAAAAGCGAGGAGTCAAAAAACGGAATTAGATTTAATAAAAATAAAAACAAAAGCGGAATCAGATTTAACGAAAGGGAAGTAAGCAAAAAACAAATCGCATTTTCATTAAAATCCTATAAAAATGACGCCGCTCGCGCGCGAACGCAGCTTCCAAAAGTAATAATGATAATACTGAAAGCGAAAATAAAACAAAAACAAAAGCAAAAAAACAAATAAAAATAAGAAACAAGCAAATAAAAAAAGAAAAATAAAAAGGAAACGGCAAAAATAAATCTGCCGCCTTTATGTTTGTTCAAAATCAATAATTCCATCGCACACGACTGATTTCTCAAATTCGGGAATGACTGTGCAAGATGCTAATTTTTCTATTTTCAGAATGTTTCTCTGCAAGAGATAAACAGTCAGGGCAACCGCTAAAACACCGGCAGTCAATTTTCCGACGATTGCGGGAAAAACCATTTCCGGATTTGCACCGCCGATAAACGCTAACACATCACCGAGAACGAAAGAACCCGAGACGGTGAAAACTACGTTTACCAGTTTACCACGCGAATCAAATGTTTCCAATTGATTCCAAATCGGAAGGTTGCTGGCAAGCTGAGTCAAAAGCGCTGTAGAAGAGTCGCGGTTGACTCCGATTTTTTCTCCGACCCAGTCCATCGGTTTTGCAAGTCTGCGTTTCAGGAATAAGACCATCGGGAATGCGCCGGCCAAAAAAACAGCGATCAAACCGACAAGCATTATGCCGACCATTAACGGAACGCCGCCCAAAATCGGATCTTCCTCGACCATTAAATAGAACAACGGCAGACGAATACCTGTCAGATATTGGAAAATAGCAATTCCGAGACTGACTGTTGCAAGAATCGTAATACATTTGCCGAAAATCGCGAAAAGTTTCAGCATCAGATTCTGTTTGAGAATTAAACCGAGTCCGACAAGCACCGCCAGAAAAATGACCGGAAGCGTGTTGATTATTAATTCATGCATGGTCAGCGGCGTTGATGTGAAATTCATCATAAATCCGCCAACAAGACAGCCGATCGGCAGAGTGACAATACCCAAAAGAATGCCGACTGCAAAAAGTGTCTGATCTTCCTTTTTTAAGATGGTCAGCGCAATCGGAAGGGTAAAGCTGAGCGTCAGCCCCATCATGGAAGCAACGATAAGTCCCGCATAATTTCCGATCGCCGCGTTCTCTCCTGCCATTTGGATAGACATTGCGTAGCCCCCCATATCCAATGAAAGCAAAGAACCGGCAAACATCGCCGGAGACGCGCCGATTAAGTTATACAAAGGCGTTACCAGCGGCGACAATATTAGGAGAAGAACGGGAGAAAGAGAAACAATCCCGACAATGGCTAAAGCAAGATCCCCCATCGCTTGAAAACCTTTGTCGAATTCCGCACCGTAACCGCGTTTGTTGCCGTTTAATTTATCATATGCCCCCAAGATCATAAAAACGGCAAGAATTGACATAACAATACTGCTGATACTCAATCCTGTAATATAAGATGATAAAGAAGAAGGAAAGACATCATTTGTAATACATTCAAAAAGCTCATTAAACATTTATTTTTCACCAAGTCCTCATTATTTTTCGTCAATTTCGAACAATAATGCTTTAGACCTCCGGCTCAAAAAACGAATTTTTACTATAAATAATAATCCCAAATTTTCACCCAAAAACGATAGCTAACGGCGTTGTAATTTTTAAACCGGCACAAAAAACAGAATCGAAAGAGTTTTTTAGACAGGGGCAAAAAATCGAACTCAAGAGAGTTTTTCGTTTTTGACAATATTTTGAATTTGATTAATTGAAAAAGCCTTAAAGCCGTTTTTTATCAGGTGCTTAGAAAATCTGTCCGTACGAGAACTTTTGTTCGGATGATAAATTATCGTCACACGAGGATTGATGTTTTTGACCATCTGCGTCAGCCCGTCAACATCTAAATGGTCACTGAGCTTAATGATTTCAAACGGATAATCAGGTCGGCAGGTTAAAACATATTTTTGAGTGTCGCGTCCGAACATTGCCAGCTCATGAACAGGAACGATGCAGATACTGCAATCAGAACTGTCATCGGTGCCGCATTTTGTACCGCTGCCAACTGTACTGCTGCCATCTGTTCCACTACTGTCATCTACTCTGCTGCTGCAATCTGTACCACTACTGTCATCTGCTCTGCTGCTGCCAACTGTACTACTACTGCAATCTGCTCTGCTGCTGCAATCTATATCACTTTCTGCCAAGTTTACCTGCACAGCTGAATAAGAAGTCTGCACACTGACAGCAACTGCCGCTGCCTGAATGCTGACACCGCCGGGAGCTGCCGGCTCTGTATTTATTTGTCCTGTAATTTGTGTCTGAGAAAAAGAAAGAGTGGCAGATCGAACGGAATATGAAGCAGAGTCCTCGATTCCCAATTCAATTAAATCGCCGGCATTTGACACGAAGCTTTCGGTCAGTGATAATGTTTTTCCGTTCATTGAAATCGGTCCGTTGTATCCCATTTCGCGAATGATGGAAACGGCTTTTTGGGATTTACCGAATTCATACGCGCCGAAAGCGATTCTGCGTTTTCCGACGTTGGATAATACGGCATGATGCAGCGCGGAAATATCATCTTTAAAATAACAGCTTAAATCGTCGGGGTCGCCGTAACTGGCTTCTGTCAGCAAAACATCGCATTTCGGCAGAAGAGAGGCGTCTTTGACATCGCCTGTTACCATTATGCTGTTTCCGAGTTCATTTTCCCAATAAAAAGCGGAAGATCCGGGCGTATGAAATACATCAAATGTTTGAACCGGAACGCCGCAAATGTCAACGATTTCGCCGGTTTTGAAAGTTTGTCCCTGATATGTTTTTTCATAACGAATTTCAAGCGCGCGTGCGGTTTCTTCGGAACACCAAGACTTGTCTGAAAGCATGGCAGATTTTCCGTAGTGATCAGAATGCGCGTGCGTAATCAGGTACGCGTCCGGCGGATTTTGGTTGGCGGGCAGGCGTGTTGTGTCAACCGCGAATGTCAGCAGTCGTCCGTCTTTGGATTTAAAACGAATAAAAAGATGCGGTTTCATGCCGCCGTTGTCATTTTGACGGCGAAATACGACAAAACCCAATTCTGCTAACTCTTTTGAATACACGATGATTACGCCTGTCCTTTTTGAATAATTCAAAAACACGGCAATGCATTTAAATTTTATGAAATTACAGAAAGCGAAAACACGAAAATAGAATTGAGATGAATAAAATTAAAGTGATCAAAAAAATGCGGGATGTTTTTTGATTTTTTTTGAAAAATGGTGCTGTTCGCGCGCAGCGGGTGCGGTCAGTTGCGGCGGCAGCCGCTAAAAATCGCGAAGCGATTTTTCAGTAAACACCTCAACCCATATGGAAACAGAAACCTGACTCCGAGTGCTATTAATTTTGCGTTCGGCAGATACATGTAATAAAAACAAAAACGAAAAAATCAAATCGTGTTTTTATTCAATTTTCAAAAAATGATGCAGCTCGCGCGCGGCGAGGCGTGCACTACAGCAGCGGCAAAGAATAAAAAAGGAAATGAAAATGGAAAAAGAAAAAAACTTTAAAAAAGAAGAATGAAATGTCAAGTGGTATTAACCGTTGACGATTTTCATAATATCGCTTTTGGTAATAACACCGGTGACAGACCCTTTTTCCATGACAAGGACTGCCGGGCTGCGTTCCAAAATATGCGACACTGTTAAGACGGATGCTGTTTGCGGAACTGTGGGGAAAGATTCCTCCATTAAATCCGAAACTGTAATTCCCGTCAACGATTTTCTAACGGCGATTGTACGAACAACGGCGCCTTCGGACAAACTGCCGACCGGAACACCGTTTTCAATGACAGGCAATTGAGAAATGCCTTTTGAATTCATGATTTGAACGGCTTCTTCAAGCGGCTGTTTCGGAAGAACATGAATAACGGGTGAACTGATAATATCTTTTGCAACGATCTGCTGCTCTTTTTTGACTTCATCAAACGCAGTTAAAATTTTAGCAACCGTTGAAAGACGCGGATCAACGTCGCTCATTTCAATACGCGCAATCAGCGGCTGACTGACACCGGCGCGTTTTGCCAAATCGCTTTGAGTTAAGCCCAATTCAATTCTTTTCTTTTTTAAATCCTCAGGGGTTGGTAATTGCATAAAATTATTACTGAAAGTAATAGTATATAATTTTTCAGACAAAAAGTTGCCAAAACGACTCATATTCAATGGATTTCTATAAAAATCATTATATTTCATTAAAATTCTTCTAAATTCTCATGATAAATCAGTTCACGATTTTTAAAAAACAGTATGTATTAAATGAATTAATTTATCATTCTCAACTTATACCTATTTATACCTGAACAGTATTTCCCTTTTTTAGTCAATTTATTCTCTAATCCTAAAATAACATCTCTTGGTGCTGTTTTTTAAATGGTTTGAAAAGTATGCCCGATTTTCATATATCAAAAGAATCTGTAAAAAATTATTTCCGAAATATGCTTGCTTTCGATGTCAAGGCAGGCTTTATTACCGCAATTGTTGCTTTGCCGCTTTCTATCGGATTTGCCGTCGCGTCAGGTGTTGACGCATCAATGGGAATTTATACGGCGGTTGTCGCCGGTTTCCTGGCTTCCCTGTTCGGCGGCTCCAAATTTTCGATTACAGGACCGACCGGCAGTATGTCTATCGTTGTCCTGGCGGCAATGAGCCAATACGGATTGGAAGGCTTATTTTTGGCAACTGTGATGGCCGGTTTAATTCAGATTGCTTTGGGTATATTTCAAATCGGAAAAATCGTTAAATTTATTCCGCTTCCGTTGGTGTCAGGATTTACGGCAGGTCTCGGATTAATGATTATTGTCGCGCAGATTCCAAATGCGCTCGGCATTGACATTCCGGCATACGATTCAAATCTTGAGATGCTTTATCTCGTTTTAGAGTCAATTGGAAGCACGAATATTGTTGCCGTTTTAATGACGCTTGGAACAATTTTAGTCATTCGCATTCTGCCGCGGCTGACAAAGGGAAAAAAACATTTAGCATCCATTCCGCCGACGATTATTGCTTTAATTATCGCGATGGTTTTACTTGTTGTTTTGAATTTGGAGATTCCAACCGTCGGCGCAATTCCGCCGAAACTGCCGACCTTTTCGCTTTTCAATATCTCTTTAAAATTGGCGATAGATGTTCTGCCTTTTGCATTCATGCTGGTCCTGTTGGGAACTTTGGAATCTCTCCTCTGTGCAGTTGTCTGTGACGGAATGACTGCAACCAAGCACGACAGCGACCGTGAACTGATTGGACAGGGTATTGCAAAAGTGGTGACGCCGTTTTTCGGCGGTCTGCCGTCAACAGCAGCCATTTCAAGAAGTACCGTCAACATCCGCGAAGGCGCCAAAACACGTGCCGGCGGTATGTTTCATTCTATTTTTTTACTGTTGATTATGTTGTTTTTAGGCTGGCTGGGCGCTTACATGCCGTATGCGTTTGTCGCCGGAATTTTATTCTGTGTCGCGCTTCCGATGGTGAACCTGCGCGAATTTAAAATCATGCTGAACTATGACCGCGCTGATGCGGCTATTTTCGGAATTACCTTCCTGCTGACAGTTTTCGCAGATATGATTCTGGCTCTTGAAGTCGGTATCCTGATGACGATGATTAAATTCATGTACGACATGACCCAGTCGGTTCAGATTAACACGATGGAAGAATACGATTCAACAGACAGCGCTGAAAACATTCGTATTCTGAATGAGAGATTCGGCGACAAGCTGACCGTTTACACAATTAACGGTCCCTTTTTCTTTGGCGCCATGAATATTTTCGACCAAAAAGTCAATGTTCACTTGCCGACAAAGCGTCAGGTCATCATTATTCGTATGCGTTATGTCCCGTATGTCGACGCGACCGCCACTTCCCGCCTCAACGAATTTATTGAACGCCGCAACAAAGAAAACAAATATGTAATAATCACAGGAATCCGCCCCGTTGTGAAAAAGCACCTTCTTCGAGATGAGATTTTTGACAATCACGTTCGAAATAAAGATGTTTATCTGTTTGATTCGACCGAATTGGCTGTCAGATACGCTGTTAATGAGATATTCCCTAAATTCGAGAATAAATAATCTTATTTTTTTTGAGCGGGGGCGGTGCGCGCGAAAGAGTCGGTTTTATGATTTATTTTTGAAAAAAATAGATGTGGTTTTAATTTAATTTTTGGAAAAATGCATATCAAGTTCAATGATTTTGTAAAAAATGCGTCATTTGCGCGCGCTGACCGGCATTTGCAATCAGCGGCGTCAGCCGCAAAAATCGCGAAGCGATTTTCATAAACACCTCACTCCCACTGCAAAACGGAAACCTGACTCCAAATAGCAACAGCAACCTGACCCAAGTGGAAAATAAACACCTCATTCTTACTGTAAAACGGAAATCTGAATTTTTTCAGCAATTTCCGTCACTAATTCTTCAATCGTTTTATTATCGCCTGAAACCGTAATATCAGCATATTTTTCATAAAGCGGGCGCCGTTCTTCGTACAAATCCTCCAAACTCTGCCCGTCTTTTAATGCAATGCCGCGCGTTGAAATATTTTGAATACGGCGCAGAATTTCAGGATATGAAACATCCAAATAAATAACGATGCCGATTTCTTTCAGATGTGCCATCGCTTTTTCACCGTAAATAACGCTGCCGCCGGTTGAAATGACACTACCGCCGATTGGAATGACACTGCCGCAGGTTGGGTCGGCTCCGTTCGAAACAGAAATTTGAGAAACGATTTTTTCTTCAATGGCAATGAAATTCGAAAAACCCTTCTCATCGACTAAATCCTGAAGAAGTGCGCCTTCTTGCTGCTGAATCAAAAGATCGGTGTCCAGGAAAGAAAGACCAAGCGATTTTGCAAGCAAAACACCGGATGTGCTTTTACCTGACCCGGGCATGCCGATGAGAATAATATTGGAGCGCGACAATAAATCACCTATTTACATTTTTAGTTATTAGTGTTGAATCACGTTCATTGAATAAAAAATGTATTCAAATTGTTAAAAATGATAATGAATAAAATGTGCTGAGAAGTGAAAAAGCTATAAAATCCAATTCATGAAGTCCGATCCATAAAATTCAAGTCATAAAAATTAAGTCACAAAAATTAATCCATTAAATCATAAAACAGCTTTCACTTTCGGAAAGGAAATTAGGGTAAAGGGCAGGGATTCAAAAATAAAAACAGATTCTAAAGAACCTATAAAGAATACATATTTCAAAAACGTGAAGCTCAGACATATTTATAATATATATTCTACAGAAAGAAGATTTATAACTAATCCGAGAGTTCTCGTAACATTTCTTACAAACAAAAACGAATTAATTGTATTCGCACTATGGAGAAAATAAATGGATTCAATACTCGTCATTGCAATGATCTTAGCCGGATTTTATATGGCTTGGAATATCGGTGCCAATGACCTCGCAAACGCAATGGGAACCTCTGTGGGTTCAAAAGCGCTTACGATCAAACAAGTTATCATCCTGGCAGCCATTTTTGAGCTTGCCGGTGCGCTTTTATTCGGAGGGAATGTAACGGGAACAATTGCCAAAGGGATTGTCCCGCTTGATAAAATTATTGAAATCAGTCCTTTGATTGTAACGGTCGGCATGCTGGCCGCGATTTTGGCGGCTGCTTTCTGGATTACACTCGCGACATTTTACAACCTTCCGGTTTCAACAACACACTCAATCGTCGGATCCGTTTTGGGTTTCGGCATTATTTGTGTCTTTTACGGATATATCACTTTTGCGGACATTCATTGGTCCGTCCTCATCGGAATCGTTGCAAGCTGGTTCCTTTCGCCGTTTATCGGTGCTTTTTTGGCGTACATTATATTCTATATCATCCGCAAGAAATTCTTAATCAATGCGGAAGATGTTCCCGGTCTTGAGAAAAAATTCATTTGGCTTCAAGTGGCAACCGCCTGTTTCATCGCTTTTGCCCACGGTTCAAATGATGTAGCAAACGCAATCGGACCACTTTATGCTGTTTTTGAAATGTACGGCTACAGCGGATTCGGACCGCTGAGTTTGTCAAGCGTTTTACTTCTTCTCGGCGCTGTTGGAATCGTTATCGGTTTATCAACATGGGGCTACAAAGTTATTGATACGGTCGGCAACAAGATCACTGAACTCACGCCGACGCGTGGCTTTTCCGCTCAGTTTGCGACAGCATCTGTTGTTTTGGCGCACAGTTTTATCGGACTCCCGATTTCAACAACACACACTTTGGTCGGCGCCGTTGTCGGTGTCGGTTTGGCAGGCGGTTTATCCGGCGTCAATTTCAAAGTGATTAAAAGTATCGTAAGATCGTGGTTTATTACAGTTCCTGTCGCTGCTTTAACAAGTATGATTATCTTCTTCCCGCTGGCTTGGATTTTCCTGTAAGCGGGAAAATTGTATATTTTTTTATTAATTCAATGAACAGGTAACAGTTCGAACAGCAGACAGCACTCAAGTACCGGCTTTAAGAAGTGACAATTCAAATGACAAATTTGAAAAAAAGCAAAGAGTATTATACCTAAGCATAACTAAATTGAATTAAAGAAATATATATGATTTATAGAATAAAAACTATTAATGACTAATAAATAAAAACAAAGATAAAAGATAGTAAACAAAAACAGCATAAAAAACAATATACTGCGAACAGAAAAGAAACAAGCAACCTACAGAAGCAAATGCAACAAGCGGAAGCAGCAAATAAAAATGACAAGCAGAAGCAACTGTCAAAACACCAAGTAAAAACGACAATCTAAAACGAGAATTGAAATGGTTGCAAATTGTAACAAAAAAATAAAAAACGGAAACAGAAATAATACAGGTGAAGAAAATGCCGCACAGATACATGAGATCTATTTTAAACATATTCGTGGACTCGCCGATGGACGCTTTAGAAGACCACTCAAAAAAAGTCATTGAATCGGTGGACAAATTATCGGAAATGCTTGATTTTTATCTTGAAGGCAGCTGCGGCAAAGCAGACGAACTGTGCCAAGTGATTGATGATTTAGAGCACGATGCTGATAAGATGAAGCAGCAATTTCAGGTTGTTTTGCCGAACTCCGTCGTTATTCAGCTGGATACAAACGATCTTTTGTCTTTCCTGAAAGCTCAGGACGGTATTGCCAATATCGCTCAAAACGGTGCTCACTGGATGACACTGCGTTCATCAGATGATATTCCCGAGGAAATTAAAAACGAATTGCGTGATTTGATGAAGATGTCTTTAAAATGCATCCGCGGTTATGAAAAGGTTATGAAGAGTCTTGAAAGGGTGGAAGCAACTTCTTACAGCAAATTTGAAATCCAAAAATTGGTTGAACAGATTCCGGAAATTGAAAAACAGGAATATGAAGTCGATGTTTTTGAAATCAAAGTTCTAAAAACAATTTTCAGCTACGAAAATGAAATCGGCGGCGCTGCAGTTTACCATTTAGCGCGTCTTGTGGATAACATCGGAGACATTGCCGATCAGACAGCACGTTCCGTTGACATTATGAGAAAAATATTGATTAAAAAGACATAAATTAATTGTCTTTTTTCCTTTTTTATTTTTCAGACTCAGTTTTTATTTTAATTTTTTATGATTCTTTTTGAAGGGTTTTGTGAATTGTTTGTTTGTAATTTGATTTAAAAAAGGTGTTTGGTTGAGGGAAAATAAACAGGATTCTGAAAAACGTGAGAATTTTACATCTCAGCTCGGCTTTATTCTTGTAACGGTCAGCAGCGCTGTCGGTTTGGGAAATATTTGGCGCTTCAGTTACATCACCGGCGTTAACGGCGGCGGCGCATTTCTTTTAATTTACATGCTGTGCGTTCTGTTTGTTGCGATGCCGATTATGATTGCTGAATTTTCAATTGGCCGAAAAGGAAAACTGAGTCCTGTCGGCTCTTTTAAAAAATTGGCGCCGGACAAGCGATATTGGATTATTCCCGGAATTTTAAGTATTCTCTCGCCGCTTATTATTATGATTTATTATCCCGTTGTTTCGGGATGGGCATTAGGTTATGTTTTTGAAAGTGTGTTTAATTGGGGAACAATTACAAGCGACCCGAGTACTGCTTTTTCAGCATTTGCCGCAGCTCCGAAATCAATATTATTCACGGCTGCCGCTTTGATAATGACTGCCGGCGTTTTGATCGGCGGTGTGACGAAGGGAATTGAAAAATCAAGCAAAATCTTGATGCCGATTTTATTTCTGTTGCTTCTGATTCTCGTTTTGCGTTCTTTAACGCTGCCGGGATCTTTTGAAGGCGTTAAATTTCTGTTTGTTCCGGATTTTGCCAAACTGACTCTTCGAGGCGTTTTAGACGCCCTCGGACATTCATTTTATTCACTCAGTTTGGGCATGGGCATTATCATAACGTATGCCAGCTACATGAAAAAAGAAACAGATTTGCCGAAAGCAACCGCTTCAATCATTACATTGGACACAGCCGTTGCGCTTCTTTCCGGCCTGGCAATTTTCCCTGCCGTCTTTGCGCTCGGCATTAATCCTGCTGAAGGTGCCGGACTTGCATTTGTAACGCTTCCCGGCGCGTTTGCGCAGATTCCTGCAGGACAAATATTTTCAGTTACATTTTTCCTTCTTTTATTCATTGCCGCCCTAACTTCCATGATCAGCTTAATGCAGATACCGCTTGCCTTTTTAGAAGAAGAATATAAAATGAAAAAGAAAACGGCGCTGATGCTGATTACAGCTTTTTTGATTATTGCAGGAATTCCATCGGCTCTTTCATTTGGTCCGTTGAGTGACATGTTAATTTTCGGAAATACGTATTTTGACGCAGCAGATAAACTTGTCAACATTATTCTTCTGCCGATTACAGGTTTGCTTTGTACGTTATTTGTAATATTCCATTTGGGAATCAAAAATTCAAAACAGATCTTCATGGAAGGCGCCAAAAACCAAAATTCGATTCTCGGAAAAATCTATCCGTTCTCAGTCAAATATATTGCGCCGATTGCAATTGTTTTGATAATGCTCAACGGTTTTGGTCTTTTTAATTTGATTTTCAATTAAATTGAATTGAAGATACGAAAAATCTTGGGTGCTTTTTTATTTTTTATTTTGAAAAATTGTGCGGCTCGCGCGTGCGGGCAGTGAGGACAACAGCTGTAACGGCAGCAGCAGGCAGCA
The DNA here is from genome assembly GCA_030266245.1 of Methanimicrococcus sp. OttesenSCG-928-J09. Classification (GTDB taxonomy): domain Archaea; phylum Halobacteriota; class Methanosarcinia; order Methanosarcinales; family Methanosarcinaceae; genus Methanimicrococcus. Next base: position 241 of record JAJDHP010000015.1, on the reverse strand, counting down.
AACTGTAACGGCAGCAGCAGGCAGCAAACTGTAACGGCAGCAGCAGGCAGCAAACTGTAACGGCAGCAGCAGGCAGCAAACTGTAACGGCAGCAGCAGGCAGCAAACTGTAACGGCAGCAGCAGGCAGCAAACTGTAACGGCAGCAGCAGGCAGCAAACTGTAACGGCAGCAGCAGGCAGCAAACTGTAACGGCAGCAGCAGGCAGCAAACTGTAACGGCAGCAGCAGGCAGCAAACTGTA
>JAJDHP010000014.1 GCA_030266245.1 Methanimicrococcus sp. OttesenSCG-928-J09 | reverse complement strand
TTTAAGATACAAAAAATCCACCCGCGTTTTTAAAGATGTTTTCAACTGCTGAAAATGAAAAAAAACAAAAAAGAAATCCGAAACGAATTTCGGATTGAAAAAGAAATTAATTTTATTTAGAAAACAAAGCGCTTACAAAACCAAATCGGCGCCCTGGTCAATGACAATTCTGACAGGGGTCGGAAGTTTTTGTCCGGCGTTTTGGAGTGCTTTCTTTGCGGCGGGGAAGAATTCCTTGTCGCAGGAGATGGTAAAGATTTTCTGGAGCGGCACAACACGTGCGGCAGTACCGACATTTTTACCGAAAGCGCCTCTCATACCGCTTGAAACACGGTCAGCACCGGCGCCGGTGGCCTGTTTGTTTTCTCTGAGAACTTCGTGGGGATAGACTCTCAACTTAATGTGGAAGTTGCCTCTGCCTGCCTTGTTGACCATGTGTCTGTTGGCGGTAATACGGGCAGCTTCAAGAGCTGTGTGTCTGATCGCACATTTTTCTTCAACGAGCAATGACATTTTGACAGGGTAGTCTTGTCTTGTTAAGTTACCCATGTCGTAGTGAATAATCTGAACACCCGGAACACCGCCCATATATTTTCTTCTGGTGAAGGAGCGCTGTCTGATGTTTCTGTACATACTTGCCGGCTTTCTAACCATAATAATTCTCCAATAAATGAATTTTAAGATGTATTTGATATAATGATAAATTGAAATTTGAAAGCGATGACGGCGATAACAATCCCGTACATCAAAAAACAATCCGCTGATGCATCATTGCTCCTTCGACCACTTCAAAGAAACATCCTATGTATGATGGTTAGCCGCATTCGGCGCGGATTTTACGCAACAGACTTTCTAAAGCCCGATTTGTAACCCCCTAATACATTCAGGGTTTATAAATCTTATTCTTCATAAAAGAGCAATAGATTCGTATCGAAAAGAAAAAGATTTCGGCAGCGGATAAATGATTTTAGAAAATCGCCAAAAAGAATGAAGGAACTGAAAGAAACAGAAAAATAGAGAAGAAAAGAAAAGAAAAGGAAAAAGAAAAAGAAAAGGGATAAATCGAAAAAGAAAAGGAATGAATCGAAAAAAATAAGAAAAACAAGAAAATAGGGAAAATGGGAAAAACTTCGAAAAGAGAAGAAAAGGTATATAGATAATTTCAGATATTTTATTAATAATACATAATTGAAATAATGGAAATTTGAAATAAACTGAATACTGAAATTAAACTGAATACTGAGATTAAATTGAATATAATCTAATAAAATTAAAATTCAAAAATTTCAAGAAACATATTTAGGGCGTGTTTTTAATGGCTTCAGACAATTATACACAAATGATAGAATATCAAAAACAGATGATTGATATTGAAAATTACAAATATTATCAGCATGCGATTGATGTTTTTTTCTACCCTGCCGAAAGACTGAATTTAAGACTGGAAGCAGACTTGCAGGAGCTGCAAAGTAAATTGGCGGAAGACAGTAAAACAACGCCGCCGTTTGTGAATACACCGATTTCAGAATACAGCGACAGATTGACAGAAATCCTAGATTATTACGTCAATGAAGGCAAATTATTAGGAAGACCGTACGACCATATCGGGAAAAGACAAATCAAAAACTCTTTGGAAATTATTCTGATAATGGAATCAATCCGAAACGGAGCAACAGAAACAATTATCGAAAAACAAGGCACGGATGAATTGATGAAATCATTAGACAAAGCCCAAAAATTAGTTTCTGAAAATATTCGGCTGTCAAAAGACATCATGAGAGAATTATCAAAGAAGATGCTTGCAATCAATGTTCGTTTGGGACGCGATTACAGCAAATATTCTCTTAAAAAATAAATAAGAAAACATAAAAATAAAAAGGATTTGAATTATTCCAAATCCTGAATTCTCATTTTTTCAAGCGCAGATTGATTTTTTCTTTTATTTCTGAAAATTGCATAAATTCCGAGAAGAATCACTGTCGGAATGTTGCTGATTGGGAAAATCACCGCGATTAAAATTAAAAGGCTTACGGGACCGTCACTCTCCATTGCAGCGGTTTGCACGCTTGAGATGACTTCGCCGCATTCGGAGAAAACCGTCACACCAGTGGGCGTTGCGGTATACATTGCGATTCCCAAAACAATGAGAAGAGACATACAGAACGTGAATGCCGGCAAAATCAAACCGGGCCACGCTCTCTCGTCTCGGGAAAGTTTAATTTCCAGCCAAACGATGAAAGCAGTGATAAGCAACAATAAAATCAAAACAAACGAGTTCATGGTTTTTCTCCTGTCTTTTTATATTCCGCGATTAAAATTTTGGCGGTTTCGAAATCGATTTTCTCATCCAGCGCTAATTTTTTTATTAATGTAATATAGGGGTCGTTTGCGGTTTCCGAATTCATTTTTATTTTTTGAATCAGCCGATCTAATCTCAGCCGGACGGTCGGATAGGTAACACCGTAGGACGATGCGATTTCTTTGAGCGAGCCGGAAGACAAAACAAAATTTCGAATGAAATTGACATCTTCTTCTTCCAGCGAAACAATCCAGTCCGGAACAACTTCTATCGTCATGTAAATTTACCTCTTCGACAAACAAGAACTTTAACATTATTAAAGTTTTCTTTAATTTTATTAAATTTAAAATTCAAAAAAATGTTTAGTTTTTTAAACAATTTCTTTTTTTTAAATTCAGATGAAATTCTGTCATTTTCGGGTCGTTCATACCCATGTCGAAGAGAAGATTTATTAAACACGGAAAACTTTTGAGGTCTAAATTATAATCAATTTAAAAAAGGCACTAATTATGGATAATGTAAAACTTTACACACTCAAAAAAGAATCCGTTAACTTGACGCCGCTGTTAAGTGTCGGTAAAAACGGAATGGCTGATTCCGTTATTGAAGAATTGAAAAAGCAATTGAAAGTCAAAAAACTGGTCAAAGTCAGAATTCACAAAAATTCAGGCGAATCAGACGATATGAAACAAGCCGCCCTCGAATTGTGTGAAAAATGCAACGCGCAATTAATTGATATCCGCGGCAGAACGGTGACTTTGTACAAGCAATGAAAGGGGTGGCAGTATGCTTGATGAAGAATATGAAGATATAACATATTTCAGAGATAACGGATTTTTTGAAAAAGAATGCAGCAAATGCGGTAATGTATTTTGGACACGCGACGCGGAAAGAACAACCTGCGGCGACGCGCCCTGTGACATTTATTCGTTCATCGGAAAACCGATTTTTTCAAAACCGATGAATTTGGCGGAAATGCGCGAATATTTCCTCAACTTTTTTGAAGAGCGCGGCCACACCCGAATTGACAGATATCCGGTTGTCGCCCGCTGGAGAGATGACATCTACCTGACAATCGCATCCATTGCTGATTTCCAGCCGTATGTCACATCCGGACTCGTTCCACCGCCCGCAAATCCGCTCACGATTTCACAGCCGTGCATTCGTTTGAACGATTTGGATTCAGTCGGCAGAACCGGCCGCCATCTGACAACTTTTGAAATGATGGCTCACCACGTTTTTAACAGAAAAGACAAAGATATTTACTGGAAAGACAGAACGATTCAGCTTTGCGATGAGCTTTTAACATCCCTCGGCGCTGACGCAAAAGATGTCACATATATCAAAAGCCCATGGGCCGGCGGCGGTAATGCCGGCGCTTCTGTAGAAGTGATGGTCGGCGGCTTAGAATTAGCAACGCTCGTTTTCATGAATCTTCAGGAATCCAAAGACGGCGACATTGATGTCAAAGGTAAAATGTACAAAAAGATGGACAATTACATCGTGGATACCGGTTACGGTTTGGAACGATTCGTCTGGGCATCACAGGGAACGCCGACAATTTACGATGCCGTTTTCCCGACAATCGTGAAAGAATTAACGAATTTGGCCGGCATTGATCACGCTTTAAATGATCCTGAATACGCAAAAATATTTGCCAACAATGCGCAGTTTGCAGGCATTATGGATGTCAGCGGCAGCTCAAATCTGTTAGAACTGAGAAAACAGGTTGCAGACAGCATCGGCATGGATGTCAACGAACTTAACCGCATCATGGACCCGATGGAAAAAATATTCGCGATTGCCGATCACACCCGCTGTTTGACATTTATGCTCGGCGACGGCATTATTCCGTCCAATGTGAAATCCGGTTACCTTGCAAGACTTGTGCTGCGCCGTACGATTCGTATGCTTTCTGATTTGGGAATGGATACGACTCTTTCAGAAATTGTTGCGCTTCACATTGAAAACATGCCGGAATACCCCGAATTTGAAGACACATTTAAGGTAACGGAAGAAATTTTGGCACTGGAAGAAGAAAAATACCGCCAGACAATTGAACGCGGCAGAAAGATTATTCAAAAAGCAGCTGTTCGCTATCAGGAAAAGGGCGAAAAATTGCCGCTTGAAGAACTCATGGAAATCTATGACAGTCACGGCATTCCGCCGGAAATTTCCAAAGAAGCTGCCAAAGAAGTCGGCGTTGAAGTGGAATTCCCGGACAATTTCTATTCGCTTGTTGCAGATATGCACAGCGAGGCCGGTGACAAAGACGCTTCAATTACAGGATTCAAATACATGGAAAAAATTGAGCGTTTACCGCTTACGAAACGCTTTTATTATGACGAACCTGAAAGAATGGAATTTGAAGCGGTTGTTCTGGATATTTTAGATGATTATGTCGTTTTGGACAACACTTATTTCTATCCGGAAGGCGGCGGTCAGGAACCCGATTTGGGTATGCTGATGGCAGGCACATTCGTTTATGATGTTATTGACGTTCAGATGTACAACGGCGTTGTTGTCCATAAATTAGATGTGACTGACAAGGAACTGTTGATCAACCGCGGCGACATGATAATCGGTCAAGTGGATAAAAAACGCAGAATGGCGCACTCCCGCCACCACACGGCAACGCACATTGTCAATGATGCTGCCAGAAAGGTTCTCGGCAATCACATTTGGCAGGCAGGCGCCCAGAAATCTGAAACAAGAGCAAGACTTGACATTTCTCATTACAAACACATTACGCAGGAAGAACTGAATGAAATCGAAATGATCGCCAACAAAACGGTCATGGAAAACAAGAAAGTTCATTTTGAAAGTATGGAAAGAACGGATGCCGAGCAGAAATACGGTTTCGGTCTCTATCAGGGCGGCATTCCGCCGGGAAAAGTTCTTCGTATTGTAAAAGTCGGTTCCGACATTGAAGCCTGCGGCGGCACTCACTGCCTCAGCACAGGCGTTATCGGCCCGATTAAGATTCTGAAAACGGAACGCATTCAAGACGGTGTCGAACGTTTGGAATACGCTGCCGGTGAAGCGGCTGTCAATGCAATTCAGGAAATGGAAGGCCTGCTCAGAGATTCTTCTGAAATTCTCAGTATTCAGCCCGAGATTTTACCGCCGACGGTCGAACGTTTCTTTGATGAATGGAAAGAGCTTCAAAAAGAAAACGAAAAACTCAAAGAAGAATTAGCCGGCGCCAGAACGATTAAAATGCTGCAAAACGCTGAAAAGATCGGCGACTTCTCCATTATCGTTAATGTAACGAAAGGCGACGGCATTGATTCGTTGAGAATGGCAGCTATCGAACTTTTAAAGAATGATGATGCGGTCGCAATTCTGCTCAGTGAAAATGACGGTGTCAAAGCAGTTGCAGCAGCAGGTAAAAATGCGGTTGCTAAAGGTTTGAAAGCAGGTGACTTGGTAAAAATTATGTCCCAAGCTGTCGGCGGCGGCGGCGGCGGCAAGCCTGATCTTGCGATGGGCGGCGGTCCAGATGCGGCAGGCATTGAAAAAGCAAAAGCTGCCGCGCTTGCTAAGGTTAAGGAGACTTTATCTCCTTAATTTCTTTTTTATTATCTCAATAATGTTTTTAATTTTTATTTTTCACTTTTAATTTAAACTTCATTTTTCGGTTTTACGGTTTTATCATGACTATTTCTAAAAAAGATATTGAAGCGTGGGACACCGAATATACACATTTGAAATGGGGCGGTCTGTCCGAATTGCTTTGGATTCAGAATGAATTAGCAGACGACGATTTGCTTTTGGATGCAGGATCGGGTGAAGGGCGATATTTGAGAGATTTTTGTTTTAAATATTCCTGTGTCGGCATTGATTTGTCAAAAAATGCATTACTGCGGTCGGTTGAGTCAATAGAAACAGCAGCCGAAAAAAAGGACGCGCCCGTTTTTGTTTTCCCCGAACATATTGTTTCCGACGTTTCAACCCTGCCGTTTGCTGACGGCGTCTTTGACGGCATTTTATGTTTGGGCGTTTTACAGCATTTAATTTTGGAAGATCGTGAAAAAACGGCGGCTGAATTTTATCGTGTTTTAAAAAATGGCGGGCGTGTTTTTTTTGAAGCTTTCGGCGAATCGGATATGCGTTGTACGGGAACGCCTGCGGTTTTGGAGAACGGAAAAACTGAGCCGAGAACGTTTGAGCGTCAAAACGGAATCCTTTACCACTATTTCGAAGAGAAGGAAGTTGCCGGTCTTTTTGAAAAAGCGGGATTTAAAACGGCTGAAATCAAATCACTGAAAAAAGAAAAGAAATACAACGGCGAGAATTATACCCGCCATCATTATCGTGCTGTTTTTGAAAAATAAATAAAATTTTTAAAAAATTAGAAAATTAAATGAAAATTTTGAATTTTCTGATTTCATTTTCTGATTTTATTTTCGGAGTTCAGAAGGGGTAAAGTCCGAAGATGTTCAGAATAATCAAAACCAATGCTCCGAAAACACCTGTCAAAGCGGTGATAACCACTGTGATCAGTGTTGAAAGGTTAAAACCGAACGGAATAGAAGTGATGTTTAATAAATTGGTAATGACGATAAGAATGAAACCAATAAGGATGTTGACTGCGAGTTTTTTGGTTGTTTTCAATGCTTTGTACAAAACGTAAGCAATCAAAATTGCGAGTAAAACAAGTACAATATCTACTAAAAGTCCGGGAATTGCCATAATAATTACCTCTTTTTGAATGAAAGATCTAATAATTTCTAATGTAAATTAAAAAATAAATGATTGAAAATATAAATTTTCGTTTTGAGATGTTTTTACAATATTAATTAAATCTATATAGCTATTGTTGTCCGTGAGTCTCTTGCCGCCTGTTTGAAAATTAAAGCAGCAGTCCTTTGATAATCATACCGATGCCGACTAAAAAAGTGATGACAGTAAAAGCACCGCGAACATATTTCGGATTGACGCGGTGAGACATCTTAGCGCCGGCTGCTGCAAAAATAACACCGGGAACAGCAAGTGCCGCCCACATTACTAAATTGACATAGCCGATTGAGTACGGCACCAGCCCTTCAATACCGATACCGTTAATAATATAACTGACAACACCGCCAAGCGATGTGAAAATAATTGTCGCGGAAGAGGTGCCGATTGCTTGGCGCAGCGGCATTTTTGCAAGGAAAATAACAAGCGGAATCAGAACAAGACCGCCGCCGATTCCCGTCAGTCCGGAAATCAGACCTAAAAGTGAACCGCAGGCGGCAAATAAGAAGGGATTTGATTTCGTATTTTCAGGATTTTCATTGGATTGTTTGCCGGTTGAAAATTTAATTGAAGCGCCCAAAACGACAACGCCGAATATAATTGAAAGATAAGCTGCATTCAAAAATGAAGCGATGTAAGCGCCGACGAATGAAAACAAAAATCCGAAAAATCCCATCAAAAGCGCTTTGTTCCAAAGAACCGCGCCGCGTTTGGAATGATTGTAAGCGCCGGAAAGTGATGTCGGAAGCGTAAAAAACAAAGCGGTTGCGATAGCTGTTTTTAAAGCAATGTCGGGTGAGTAGCCGAGCCGGGTCAGCAGGTAAAACTGAAGCGGAACCAGCAGAATTGAGCCGCCGATACCGAGCATTCCCGAAAATGAGCCGGCAACAATACCGCCTGCAATCAGCGCCAATATGAAGAAAAGAAAAGTCAATTCCAAAAATGTCACCCGTTTTCAATTTTAAAGTTTTTTAATTGTTGTGATGTTGTGAGATTGTAAGATTGTAAATCAGAGTTTTGATTAAAATATTATTTTTGACCGTTACTTATTGTTAACTCACCAATTTTTTCAAATTTATTTAGAATCCGCTTCTATTTTTTGGATTGATTTCGCTGCAATCGCCGCGACCCGTTCATCGGGATGAGCGCAGTACGGTGTTAAATACGGCAGCGTTTTTTCATTTCCGATATCTCCTAAGATTTCAATGACTTTTGCGAGAACATGCGGATCTGCTGATTTCGGCGGAACTTTATTTGAAGATATTAAATTCGTTTCGGAATCAATATAAGGATTTTGTTTTATGTCGGCAGTTATGACAGATTCAAAATAGGGAAGCGTTTCGGCTTTGCCGAGTGAAAGCGCAGCGGCGGCTTCGAAGGCGGTTTCGGGATCGGAGTCATTTAAAAGAACATCATAAAGAAGTTCATAAAAGGCGGGGTCATTTTTTCCGGCGAGTCCGAGAACGGCGTTTTGGCGAACGCGTGCGGTTTTATCGGAAAGCAGAATCGGATAAACAGAATTCGGAGTTTCTGAGATTTGAGAAAGGGCGTAAGAAATTTTAATTTTTATGTCAGAATCGGAATCTGAAAGCTTTTGGAATTCTGAAAACAAAAGTGAAGCGGAAATTTTGCCGGATTTCTGAAAAACGGGAATTGCAGCGGCTTGAATGACAGGATTTTCGGAAGAATCTAAAAGAATTTGAATCAAAAGAGAAAGATCGTCGGCAGTCGGATTTTGGAGAGATTGAATCGTATGAAGCCGATTTTGTAAAATTTCTTTATTGGATTCCGAATTTGTCATTTTATCATTTTAAGATTCATCAAGATACGATTTAATCAGTTTGCGGAACTCGCCGATTTTAAATGGTTTTTGAATGAAATTGTCAAAGCCGACTTCTTCAAAAGTTAATCCGTCTTTGGTTGTCAAGTCAGATGTCATTGCGATAACGGGAACGATATTTCCAGATTCACAGAGAATTTTAATCAGTTCCAAACCGTCCAGTTTCGGCAGATTAATATCTGTCAGTATCAGATCAAACGATTCTGTTTCTAAAATATCCAAGGCATCTTTACCGTTGGTGACACTCGTGATGCCGTAGTTTTCCATTTCTAAAATATCTTTCACAAGCTCACTGTTCATGATGTTGTCTTCGATCAGAAGAATCTTCTTCAAAACATTTCTCTCCTTTTTACGCCGGAACCCTGTAATAAAACCAATGACAAATATCACGAAGGTAATTAAATAAATTGCGTTGATTAAAAAAATAAATACAGTTCTTCAATTGAAAATTGACAAAATGAAGCGATTAATAAATCGCCTCATCCTGTTTAAGAGTTTTTTAAAATTTCACGGTTCTCGGCGGTGCAGTAAACGAATAGAATGTTGCTTCGCCTTCATCAATATAGAAGTATTCCAAAATCGGATTGCTTGGCGTTTGGTACATTGCTTCAAAGAAAGGCGCCGCCTTAAATGCTTTTTCAGCGAGTTCGAGGCGTGTGTCAAAAACAGCTTTTCCTTTAATGCGGATCCATGAACCGCCGTCAGTCGATGTTGCTGAAATTTCAAAGCGCGGGTCTGCCTGAAGCTGTTTAAAAACATCTTTTTGGTTATTTGTTGTCAAATAAAGTTTACCGCCGTCTTCCATAATAAAACCGAACGGTCTGACGCGCGGACCTTCAGGGCTGTTTGTTGCGATGTAAAAAGTCGGGTTATCGGTTAAGAATTTTAAAACTTCCTGCATAATTTTCACCTGAATTATTTTTGATTTAAATTTCAATTTTAATTTTTGTTTAAATCTTACTTTAAATTTTACTTTTAATTTTGGTTTTTATGAATGCTGAATTTAGTTTATAAAGTTTAATCCACCCGAAAAACGTATTCTTTTTTCAGGTTAAAGTAATTATTCCTTTTTCAAAAACCGGAGAAAAACGGATTTGGTTTTCAGATTCGAGAGGCATAAAACCGGAACATCGTTTTTAAAAGAACTAAAAACAAAATACCGCCCCTCCAATGACGAGTTTCACGAGCGTCAGCGAGTGAAAGGAGGAATTGGAGATTCATACCTCTAATTCAATGAAAATATAAAACCGTTAAACCGAGTTTGTTTACTGTGTAAATATGAGCAATAGCCTACTTTACTGCTGCCAACTGTACCACTGCCAACTGTACCACTGCCAACTGTACCACTGCCAACTGTACCACTGCTAACTGCACCACTGCTAACTGCACCACTGCTAACTGCACCACTGCTAACTTGTACTGTTGCTAACTGCACTGCCTGCCGCTCCGCGCGAGCCGCACAAATTTTACAAATTTAGAAAAAGTGACGATGGATTTTTAAAAAGTAAAACCACAAAAAAGAAACCTGAATTTTTAAAAAATAAAAAAGAGAAGAAAAAGGAAGACAGTTCTTCCTTATTTTGTCATAATGTCGACCATTCTGTCAGCGACTTCACTCAATTTCTTGTCGCCGCCCATGTCGTAAGTCACAAAGCCTTCGGAAATTGCCTGTTCGGCAGCTTTGAAGATCTTTTGGGACTGTTCCTTTTCGCCGAGATAATCAAGCATCCAAGCGCCGGCCAAAATGGTGGCATAGGGATTGACTTTGTCCATGCCGGTGTATTTCGGAGCGGAACCGTGTGCCGGTTCAAACATGGCATAGTTGTCGCCGATGTTGGCGGAGTAAATCATACCGATGCTGCCGACGAGGGCTGAACATTCTTCGCTGATGACGTCCATGAACAAATTGGTGGACAAGAGAATGGTTTGGTCAAACATCTGCGGATTTTTGATGAGCTGCATCGCGATGTTGTCGATGTGATATTCCCAAACTTCAATGCCGGGATAATCCTTAGCAACCTCTTCAACGATTTCCAAAAAGGTGCCGCATGTCTTTTTCAAGATGTTGCTTTTGTGAATCGGAACCACCGCTTTGTATCCGCGGCGTTTGGCTTCTTCGAAAGCATATTTTGCGATTTTGCGGGAGGATGTTTTTGTGATTTTGCGAATGGCAATCACAACATCATCGGTGAGCTGAACTTCTTCGCCGATGTAGAGACCTTCTGTTCCTTCTCTGACACAAACGTGTTCGACCGCGCCGAGCGGACCTTCCGCACCCGGGATTGTTTTAATCGGGCGGACATTGGCGTACAAATCAAATGCTTTTCGGATAGAAACCGCAACACTGCGCGGAGAGCCGATGCCGCCGGGCGTTGTTGTCGGACCTTTGAAGCAGGCATCTGAATTTTTCATAATTTCCCAAGTTTCGGGCGGAATTAAAGAGTCGCCGCCGTTTGCTTTCCACCAGCCTTCGCCGGCATCGCACATTTTAAATTCGACTTGAGTGCCGGAAGCTTTCAAAACTTTAAGCATGGCATCAACCAATTCGGGTCCTACGCCGTCTCCTCTGATGACGGCTGCTGTTTTAGTCATTTTAAATCACCTGGATTAAGAATTAAAATAAATAATAGAAATAAAATGAAAATTTAATTAAATTGAAATTTCAAACTCCTCAATATCATTCAGAAATAAAACATTTCTGTTTCATGAAAAATGATGAAAATTCAACATGATATTTTAGGATTTTCAGAAACCTTTCGAATCATTTGGAAAAGACCACTTTTTCGATTAAAACCGACCTCTTTAAAATGTTGTCTTGAATAATATTCAATTAAACTTTTATCACATTCAATGAGAATATACTCAATACCAATCTTTTGATGAACAGATTCGATAATTTCAAAACATTGCTGAAGCATAAATAACCCGCCATTTTCCCATTCATAAGAGTCGTTTTTGCATAAGTGACCAATTAAATACGTAACCGTATTCTTTTTAGACAAAAGACTCTGATCGGTATAAAGATTAGTTTCATAAAAGATTTTAGCAGATATTGAAAAATATCCATATACCGGATAAGCACCATTTTTTAAATTTAGAACACATTTATCACTACTATCATTGACTTTATCAGACAAAATGAAATAAATTCGACATAGATGCTTGTTTTCAAAATCAAGGAAATTATCCTTTTTTGTTCCATCCTCATTAAAAGTTTCTTGAATGAAATGACATAATTCTTCACTTCCATTCCGTGATTTAAAAAGAGATAAATCAGATAGAATTTCTTCAGGCGAATAATACTGAAGATAAGAATTCAAATCAAGAATAACGAAAGGTGAAGACATAAATCTAACATCATTCAGCTCTCAGTTATAACCTTAATTAAATAATTGCATTTGTAATAGATTTACAAAAAATATTATTACAATAATTTACGACCTGCTTCGAGCTGCTCAAGTGCATTCACCCGAAAACGACCAGTTGTTAAATCTTCTGTTTCAAGCTCTTTCAGAGCTTTTCTTAATTTTTCGCTGTCGACAATAATTAAATCGGTAATTGATGAAGTTGCCATTATTTCACCTCAAATTTCAGAATTTATTTTGAAATAAAACAATATCAGAATCTCATGCTATTTAATATTATTAAATTTTTTAGAATTCAATAGAAGAGAATTATATAAAATAAAAGATGAAAACGAAAAAAATGGAATTGAATTTGTAAAAAATTCAATATTAGGCTTCAATTCCTTCTTTTTTCCAAATTTCAAAAGCTTCGACAACTTCCCAGCCTTCGACAAAAATCATATCGTTCTTTTCACCGTAAGCCTTTGCATCATCTTTGGAAAGCGCTTTGCCGTTCGTGTCATCCAGCATCTCACAGACAACCATTGAAGGCGTTGTTCCTGCCATCAGCGCAAGCGCAATAGAAAGTTCGGTCTGACCGCGGCGCTCATCCAAAAGTCCTTTGGAAGCGCGAAGTGTTGCCGTGTGGCCGGGCGTTCTGAATTCACTTGCAAAATCTACGGGTTTTCCTTCAAGCGCGGTTTTTGTCATTTCACCGAGGCGGCGAATTGTATAAGAACGGTCGTCATCCGGAATGCCGGTTCTGTTCTCACGGTGGTTGACCCAAAGCGAAAAAGATGATTTTTTGTCATATTGAATATCGCCCTCTTTTTCAACAAATGTACCGATTTCTAGTTTCGGATTAATTTTGTCATTGGTCGCCGCCGCTGTCACAACATCCGCCATAAAAGGCAGCTTCATAATTTCCGATGCTTTCGGACTGACGGCAACACAGATTAAGCCGCCGCCATCTTTTCTCATAGTTTTGACATCCTGTGGATGAACAGCTGTTGCCGCAATCACAAAGTCGGTTTCGCCTTCACGCTTCTCGGAATCATAAAGCAAAAAAAACTTGCCGTCACGAATTGCTTGAAGTGTTTTTTGAATCTTTTCGGAATATTTGCCATCGTTTTGGTTTTGTATTGTGTTTTCCATAATTTCACCTTCATAAATTAAAAACAAACAAATTAAACAATAAATGAATAGATTAAGAAAATAATTAAAATGAATATCAGCAGAGACCGCCGACAATAACTGTCACTTCGTCGCCATCTTTGAGTTTTAAAACTTCACGCATCTTAACCGGCGCAATGATTTCAAGCAAATCGCCTTGGTAATGCGTTCTTTCGGGAACGATAATGAAACCGCGAATACCGCCGATATCGGCAGGATAGCAGTCGCTTGCACCGTATGTGCGCCGGCCGTCAGAGAAACCGTCAATCTTAATGTAAGGCAGCTCGTTCATTTTTTTGCGTGCTTCCAAACAATAATCTTTGATTTTCACATTCAGCGTGCCGGGAAACGGTGTGAAGCCGAGTTTTTCTTTAAACTGCTCCATATAACCGTCAATTGAAATGTAATATTGCCCCTCGCCGAGACCGGAAGCAACAACGCCTTCCAATTCCAGCTGCTCTTTGACATGAAATATTTTTTTGTAATCTGCAAACTCTTTGGAAAGCAATTTCATGCCGGCAGGCTTAATTTGAACAATTTGACCTGACGCGCTGATATCGCGGGCGATTAAATCCTGTTCTTCCAAAAATTTCAGATTACGGGAAATCGTCTTATCGCTGGCTTCCAAATCGTTTTCCAGCTCTTTAACGGAAATCTTCATCGGTTTTTGATCACATCCGAGAAGCGCCAGCGTTTTTAAATATTTGATTTCGTCCATTTCATACCAAATCCTATCAAACTTTTGAGAGAGATAAGTCATCTCAAAAATAAGACGTTTCTCAATAATGAGATGAGCATCTTATTAATAACTTCCTAATTTTAACAAAAAATCGCCCACATTATGAGTTATGACGGCTGCGCCGCCGAAGGCAGGCGCCGGACGCAACCGATTGGAGTCAGAGTTGAGTTTACCGGTTGGAATCAGATTGCTGTTGCCATATGGAATCAGGTTGCTGTTGCCATATGGAATCAGGTTGCTGTTGCCATATGGGTTGAGGTGTTTACTTAAAATCGCTTCGCGATTTTAGCGGCTGCGCCGCAGTAAAAGCACAAAAACAAAAAAATAAAACATTTTTGGCAAGCGCCTCCGCGCGCGAACAGCATCAATTTCAAAGAAATAACAAAAACCCGATCTCACTTTTTTAGATAATAATCGTAAAACCCGACCCCGTTTTTTTTAAAGGATAATAAAACCCGAAAAAATAAAAACGGACTCAATTGCCTATTGAATATGCTTATATGGGATTGTTTTCTTTTCTCGCTTACATTTAGAACAGCGTGAGAATTATGTTTGAAGAAGAAAATGAAATTGAAATTAAATGCCCGAATTGCTCTCCGGCAGATGAAACATGGCATGAAATTTTGAAGCCCGGGCAGAGTCCGGTTGCCAAATGCATGGACTGCGGTCACGTCCACAGCTACCGCATTCCCCGCGTGAAGATGAAAACTGTCAAAGCAATCGTCAGTCAAATGGAAGATTCCGTTGTAATGCAGACGCTTTTGCCCGAAGACGAACGTTTTTTTATTGACGATGAATTTGTTGTCGAAGACATGAATACCGGCGACGTGGTTCCGATTATAATCACAGCCCTTGAATGCGACGACAAGAGAAAACCGTCTGCCGCTGTCAAAGATATTGACACGATCTGGGGACGCGCCATTGATGAAGTCACCGTCAAAGTCGGAATTCAGCGCGGCGAAACCACAGAATCCGTTGAAACAAAAGTTCCCGGCGATTTTAAATTCGTTGTCGGCCAAAATATCAAATTGGAAGGAAAAGACTATCCGATTATTTCAATCAAAGTCCGCGGCGGCGCTTTCAAATCACGTGACGGCGATTATGTCCTTGCCAAAAAAGTCAAACGCATTTATGCCAAAAAACCATACCAAGGCAGCCGCAGCAGATATTAAAATAAATAATAAAAACGAAAAAACTTTCTTTTTTTATTTTTTAGTAAATTCGATACTGTTTTTATTTATTTTATGTCAGGTTTTTATTGCTTTTTGTTTCACTGCTTTTTATTTTGTTGCTTTTTTCTGCTTTTTGTTTGTTGCTTTTTTATTGTTTTTTGTTTTATTGCGTTTTTGTTTCTTTTCTGCTTTTTGTGTTTTTATTCGCTTTAATTAATTTTTCATTTTTTAATCAATATTTTCATAAATACCACAATTTTTCCCTTTTTTGCCATCGAAAGCACTCAATAAAAGATAAGTATAAATAACATATAAAGTATCTAGCAAGTATAATCAAATATAAGTTTTCAACAATATTTTGCAAATAAATAAAGTTGAATGAAAAACGAACGAATAAAATATCACAGCTTTAACGCCACTGAATTTGAGTGAACAGAATGAAAAATAAAAAGTTAATTTTGGCGGCAGCAATTATTGTCACCATTTTATTAACAGCGGGCACTTTGATTGCTGCTTCTGAAGTTATTTATTTTGATACGGACGGAAAAACAAATCCGGCCGAAGAAGTTCAAGCAGCAAAAACAAATGACGCGGCAAAAACAAAATCAACTGAAGAAGTACTAAATTCAGCAGAAGAAACGCCTATCCAATCTTATTCTCAAGAAATTCCAACGATAAATAATCCGGGATTGCAAACCCCGCTGATTGTATTGCTGGTCGGCTTTACAGTAATAATTGCAGGCGTTAATTATCGATTAAATAAAGAATAATTTATCAAATTAAAAAAAGAATGGAAGAATAATTCATTCAAAATTCATTCTAATTACTTATTTTGAACATCTGTTTTGAACGTTAATTTCTAATTATTCCGGCATTTATTTCAATATTTATTCTGATTATTCACTCTTTTTTGTTTTCGATTCCATTCTGAAAATGTATTTGATTTCATCAACAAACAAATCCCAGAGACCGAGAACAGTATCAATCAGATTCGGCAGCAATTTCATTGTAATGTAAGCCAGAATAATTAAAGCGATACCGGATCCTGCTTTTGCGATATAATGGTGCGCGATTTCAAAACTGTTGGGACCGAACCACAAATCACCATAAGCTGCCACAATGAAGATATTGCGGAGCAGATTGGAGAAATAAATAACAGGAACGGTCAGCAGGAATGCAATTGTTTTTTTCTTAGCGCTGTTATCCGGAACGGCTAAAATCAAGCCGGTGAAAAAAGCAATACTTTCAATCGCGGTACACGCTAAAATAACGGTCACCATGATGCCGTTATAGGCGATTGTATTATAAGCAACGAGCGTTGCGCTGTAGCCGAGGAAATTCAAAATATTAACCGTCTGCGTTGCAACCGTTTCAATAATTAAATGATTCAGCGGCGTGAACAAACTGAACGGCATATAAATAATGCAGACGACAGCGATTAATTTTGTCAGATCGAACATCAGATCGACTTTATTGTTCAAAGCAACAGCTTCTTCGTGTTTAGGCTGATTGCGCCGTGTTTGATTTCTGAAAGCGCGGGCGATAAAATGCGCCAAAATTGCACAAAACGAAAACAAGAGAAGTGTCAAAACAATATTTGTATAATCCGCTTTCGCATAATAATAAGGAATGAGCGTAATCCAATAAAAACCGAAAATAAGCCAGCCGGCACCGCAAATCATTTCCGCGAGCTTGTTGTCTTTTTTAAGAAGCAAAGCAGCGACCATTAAAGCGACGGAGAACCAAAGCAGGCTTGTTGTCATTTATTATATCCTCGTTTTTTTCAATATTTTCAACATAATTGCCGCCGCTCATATTTAAATTTCATCATACTTTTTCAAAATATCAATGAAGGAATCGGCGATGAAATCAACTTTGTCACGACCGAGACCGTAAGTGCTCATTTTGAAATTCTTTGTCAATCCCGGCTTAATACCGTGAATTTTTTTGTCCTTTAATTCATCATAAAGGAAATAGCGGCCGCGTTTAGCTCTTTCGGAAATATTGAAAAATCCGGGAGCTTCGAAAAACATCAAATCATGATTGTGCGGATTCTGACCAAATAATTTGAATTTTCCGGTCTCTTCAAGACGCTGAATGAAATGACGAGCAGTTTCAACTTCTTTCGCCCAATTTTCCGGCTGCGTTCTTTCAACAACATCCGGAAAAGAAGCCATCAGCGTCATGATCGGCGCACCTCTGGAAGTGCAGCCGAGAAGCTCAACCTCTTTGACTTTATTGTGAACCGACTTTCTGAAAAGCTGTTCTGCGCGCTCTTCGCCGACAACGCCGAGAACGCCGACAGGACCGCAGGCCGACATGGATTTGTGACCGCTGCCGACAATATAATCAACACCGAATTCTTTCGCATTAATCGGCATTCGGCCGACAGCGTACGCGCCGTTTAAGAGGACGGGAATTTCAAATTCGTGTGAAATAGCAGCAATTTTTTTAACATCAGCCAAATTGCCGTAACTGCCGTCGGGATAAGTGAGCAAAGTGAGAAGCGGCTTTTTACCATATTGTTCAATGCCGTTTTCAATTGCTTCTAAGAAATCTTCCGGCATGATTTCACGTTCGGGCTTTTGAGTCAGAACGACATCTAATCCGGCACGCTCGGCAGCGACTTTGCTGGAATAGTGTGCCCAAGCATCCATAATGACATAATTATTTTTGCCGCCGGCAGCAGCAGCCGCATCGGCAGCAGCATCACTTGCAAGCGAATGCATGACAGCGAATTTAGATTCACGCGCGCCGTTCATGACGCGAGCTTCGTCGGTTCCCAAAAATTCAGGGAGGGCTTTGTGAACAAATTCCTGAATCGGCGGCTTCTTAACCAAATCCAAAGCACCGCTGCAATAATCACAAACAGAATAACCGTCGCCCCATTCAATAAGAGCCTCTTTTGCCGCGTCCGTTAAAAGACCGGCCGTTTGGAGCGGATCAATGTTGATAAAGTCACGCGTGTCCCGTTTGATAGATTGAAACATTTGAAGAGAATTGCTGTTCAAAGCCATGTTCGCCACCTCAAAAATAAATTAAGCGGCTGCGATTAAAAAAATATGCAGCTGCTGATAAGTACAAAAAAAGAAAAAGCAGAATTAGCAGAATTTAAAAATTATTTCTGCTGAACCGCTTTTGTGAAAGCTTCTGAAAACTCGTCGCACATTTCCATGATTTTGTCGGCGACATCTTTTAAAATTTCAATCGGTTTTTCGCCCGGCATTGTTTTAATATAAAAAACGGGTTCTCTGTCAACCGAATTGGATAATCTTTTCACGTCATAGAAAGCCGTTTCAATGCGCGGGTCTTCCAAAAGCGTTGCTTTAATAATGTTCATCAGAGTGTGGGTTTCCCCTTTGACGAGAATTTCCATCTCGTCTTTGCTTTGAGAAAGAATTGTAATTTCCATAATTTAATCTCACTTTGTCCTTAAAATTTCAAGATTTGATTTGAAATGAATGATTTTTGATAAATGTATCGGTAAATGTATCAATATATCGAATATTTCGGGAATGTACCGGATATATCAAATGTATCCGAAATACATCGGGAAATAGGTCGATAATTCACGAATAAAAAATTAAGCGGTTGGGATACCTTTTCCGTATCCTTCCGCAAGTTTTCGTCTTTCGCGGTTGCCGCAGTTGCTGCAGACCAATTCGTCACCGTTTCTTGTCAGCGATGTTTTGCATTTGGAGCAGTACGCTTTCAAAACACCGAATTCGGGTTCAACCGTAGACAAACCGATTTTTGCGCTGTCAATCACTTTCGCGCGGACGATGTCACCGACATGGAATTCTTCGGCAACGGATTTTGCAAAGCCGTCTTTGATGTTTGAAACATAAATTTCGGCGTTGCCTTTGTTAACGATTTCTTCATCCAAATTTCGTTCAGCCGCTGCAATATCAACGCGCGCGTTGGATTCGCGGACATCGGTAATGGATGCGATAACAATGTCGCCTTCTGTAATTGAGTTCGGCGTCTTTGTCTTGGGAATAATTGAAATCATGCGGTGTTCTTTGTTAATACCGATAACACCTGAAACGGTTGCACGGATTGTGCCGTCGTCGTTAACGGTTCCAAAGCCGGGTTTGTATTCTTCGATTGCGCCGACCGCTTCGCCCGGGAAAACGAATTGTTTGGTTTTCTCGTAAACGATTTTTTCAGGGCGCTTTTTCTTTTCCGCCGGTTTTCTGCCACCGAAACCGCCGCCTCTGCCGCCGTTACGGTCATTGCGTCCGCCTCTGCTGTCACGGCCGTCTCTGCTGCCGCCATTGCTGCGTCCGTCTCTGCTGCCGCGGTCATTTCTGTCTCTGCTGCCGCTACCGTTGCCGCGGTCACTTCTGCCGTTTCCGTTGCCGCCGTAACCGTTACGGTCACCGCGATCGGATTGGCGCTCCGGTCTGCTTTCAGATCTGCTGTCAGGTCTGCTGCCGGATCGGCTATCGGTTCTGCCTTCAGATTGTCTGTCGCTGCTGCGCTCAGCTCTGCCGTCACCGTTGCGTTCAATCGGCACACGGCGCGGTTTTCTTTCAACAGCGCTTTCTTCTTCGGCTGCTTCAGAAATGCGAGTGCGACTGACGCGTTTAACCGGTTTTTCGGTGTCGGGTTTTGCCGTGATTTCCGGGCGGGGTTTTCTCGGGATTCCGGATCTCTGTGCTGCTGCGGGTGCTGCAGGTGCTTCAGTTGCTCTTGCCGTTTCCGGCTCGTATCTCGGTTCTTCCGTCTTTGCTGCGGTATCTTTCAATCTTCTTCGGATCGGCTTTTTTTGCACTCTGCTCATAAATGAACCTTCAATATTTGATAATCGTGAATTCGGCGGATTTCATTCGCCTTAAATAATACCTAAATAACATACCAGCTGACCGTTTCAGCTTCGTTTATATTCACTCGGTGATAGGAATAAGACATTAAACATAGATAAAATAAT
Source organism: Methanimicrococcus sp. OttesenSCG-928-J09 (assembly GCA_030266245.1). GTDB lineage: Archaea > Halobacteriota > Methanosarcinia > Methanosarcinales > Methanosarcinaceae > Methanimicrococcus. The sequence continues at coordinate 7,137 of JAJDHP010000014.1, read as the reverse complement.
CTTTTAAACAGACAAACAGATAAACGGACAAACAGGCAAATAAACTTTTTATTTTCAAGTTTTATCTTTGAGATTCGATTCTGTAAATTTCAACATCAATGGTTTGAATTTCCTTCTTATGGAAATCAAATGTTTTTCGTATTGGGAAATCTGTTATAAAACAATCTGTTACAACAGCGGGTTTAATATATTTTTCTATAAAAGCACGGCTGCCTTTATTGTGAATGGAATAAATAACGCTGCCCGCTTCAAGCGCCGCGGTTAAAAACGGCCGATCATTTCCCTTTTCCTGCGCGCCGAACGGCGGATTCATTAAAATCGTATCGGCCTGTTTCAGCGAACCGTTTTCAATCTTTTCGGGAATTAAAGAAATATCGCAAACTTCAAATCCGATTGTATCGCAGGCGCCTGCCGTGATTTCTTCAGACATCTGCGCCGCATTTTTACCGGCAGTTGCCGCAGCATTTTCATCAATATCAAATCCGACCACTTCGCGGGCGCCGAGCATTGCCGCGCCGATTGACAGAATTCCGGTACCGCAGCCGAGATCGTAAACGGTTTTGCCTTCAATGTCACCGCTCATAAAAGCTAAATGAAGAAACGGCGCGGCAACTACGGCCGGCGTTTTGTACTGCTCATAAGAGACATTAGGGGATTCAAACCCTTCCACTTTTTCAAGTGCCATTTCCAATTTTCTGAGTTTCATGATGATTGACGGAATTTATTCAAACATCCGCTCTCCCAAATATTTATCGTGAGGCACAATCAGGCATTTGTCAATTTCCTTCCAATAACTTTCATACAAATCCTTTTGTGCGGTGCCGTAATGCTCAATTGTCTCAAATTCCCAATAAAGCAAATATTTAACGCTTTTAACAATGCGAGTCAGTTTTTTCGGCGGCAGCCCTTCTTTAATTTGTTCAAAATCTATATTATAGCCGCGTTTCATAAAACGAATCAGAAGCAAGCCATCACGCTGTTCCATAAATCGGACGGCATCGTTCATAAGAGACTCAAAGTTATCGACTTTATCGGGTTTGACCTGATAAACGCAAATTTCAGAAAAAGACATTTCTTCACTTTCCTTTTTCACTTTCCTTTGACTTTTTTTGATTTAATCCTGCCCGCCTTCCAAGATTTCATCCAAAACCAAATCTTTCCACGCCCGCTCGCCCAAAACGATTTCAAATTCCTGCGGCGTTAAAACCGGTGCCGGATATCTTCCGGAATCGTCAATTGCCAGCCGCGGGCAAGCGGTATTAACAAAAGCGTCTGCTTTAAACGAAAGCATCTGATCCGGCGATACAAAATCCATAAACAGAATAAACGCCTGCTTGCCGTTCGCCTCTGCTTTTTCTTTGATTTGTTCAGCCAGTGATTTGCGGTACTGTCCGTTCTTAACGGAAACTAAAATGCAGAACACTTGCGCGTCCGATGCGTTTCCGATGACTGCGCTTCTCTGCATCAAAAACTTGCGGTCGCTGAGTTCAAAAACTTCTGATGTAAACGGATCTGTACAAACCACGCGTTTTTTAGACGAAAGCGCGGCGCCGATCGGATGGAATTGTCCGCTTCCGATATACAAGAATTCGCCGCAGTCTTCGGCTTCTTTAGAATGTGCCGCCGAAAAATTGCAGCCGAGAATTTGTCCGGGATAAGCGATTCGTTCATCACCGTTTGCAATGATGACGGTTTTGCCGACTTCTTCAAGGATTTTTTTGGCGGTGTTCATCTGATGAACATGCTGAACCGTTGTCAGTAACCCGATTGTCTGCTCTGTCAAAAGTGGCAGCGCGTTTTTAACGGCTTCTGAAATGTCGGCTTTGGATCTTGCTTCAATAAAGCGGACTTTGTCACCAATATTTTTCTGTTTGAGTTCGGCGTGACCGAAATGGAAAAACAAGTCCGACTTTTCAAGCAGCCGCATGTCCAAATCGCAGGCGCCGAAGCACGGATCGGCGGAAATATAAACGGTTGCGCCGGTTTTTTCTTCAATTTGATAAGCAATTTCCAGCGCGTGCTTTTTCAAACCTTCGGGAAACTGGAGACCGACAACAATTTCTTCGCCGGCTTTGGTTTTAGAAAGTTTTTTAATTTCATCAAAAACGGCGCTTATTTCAAAATCATAAGAAGAAGCGGAAATGGAAGAAATTGTTTTAAGCGGTTCCATCAAACGCCTCCGATAACCGTCACGCCGTCTTTTGAAACGGCAATATCAACAAGAACAGTAACATCAATGCCTGTTTTTTCTTTAATGTGAGCTGCGCCCGCACCGCGGCCGATAACACAGTAAACGCCGGCAACATCAACGCCCATGCCACTCAATACTTCAAGAAGCGGCAGTAATGTACCGCCTGTGCTGATAACATCATCGACAATAAGAATACGGTCGCCTTTTTTGAGACCGTTGATAAAAAGAGCGCCTTTGGAATATCCTGTGGATTGAGAAAGTTCGACCTCGTCGACCATGCCGTATTTTCGCTTACGGATAATGGAAACAGGCGTCCGAATTTTCAATGACAGTGTCGTTGCAATCGGAATTCCCATGGCTTCAACAGTAACGATTTTATCAATCCCGCAGGTTTTGCCGTCATTGACAATAAAATCTGCGATTTCTTCCAAAATCGCGGGATCTGTTTCAGGAATACCGTCAGAAATCGGATGAATAAAATAATTGTAAATCTGCCCGTCACATTCTTTTTGAATCACGGGCGCCTCTTCTAAGGACTTTTTAAGTTTCCGGAGCATATTCGTATCTCAATGTATTTTGATTATAAAAAATAAACTTATCTCTCAATTGAAAAAAATTATAAAAGTATAAATAGTTAAGAAATGTATGAAATTTTGGAGAAATATTATGAAAAAAATGACAAACAAATCTTTAATTTTGATGATTTTATGCGTTTTGGTCGTGACCCCGTGTACACTCTGTCTCGACACCGCTGAGCCGAATATACCGGAAGAAAATGACACAAATCACATCCTGCCAAATACACCTCTTGAGATTTTTGGCGCAGAAGATAAGGAAAGTATCCAACAACTATTAAGTTCTTATCCAAAAAATATGATGCCGGAAGAAGCTGTAACTGCCGGATTTTTCGTCATCTTGCATGGTGTTGTGAATGAAGAGAGTAAAACAGCATGGGATATGTTCAATGCAAATATAACTCAGGGAAAAGACGCAACTGTTATTATACTTCAATATACGATTGAAGGGGACCCCATACTGAATTATGTTTCTTTTGTAAACGGCTCTTTCTATTCTGTTACAGATACATCACGAGATCAGTGGGGCGGACCGAATCACTATCACGATGGGTCATATCAGTTTCTGAAGCAATTTGAACAGAGCATTGAGCAAACTAAGCTGATTACAGTAATTCTGTCTGATATTGATTATGATACAATAGATGCCTACGAAAAAGATGAAGACAGAGATGAAAAATCAATATATTTATTTGAAACCTTAAATTAAAAAAATTAAATTAAAAAATAAAAAAGAGATTAAGGCCGATATTCGGCGGCCTCTTTAAATCTCTGAATTAAGAAACTGTTGTCAAACGACGTCAAGAACCAGCCGGCTTTCGGACCGGACGGCTGTCCCAAAAGCGCCGTATAGATGGCGGAGAAGAAATTTTTAGTATCAATTTCTTCGGCCGGAATTTCGCCGCCCAATTGGTTTTCCATATTATTTCGGATGGTTGTTCCCGGCTCTTTTGTTTCATAAACGATACGCTGAATGTCTTCGGGACCGAGTTCTTTGTCGGCTGCCGCAAGTTCGTCCGCGAACGCCTTTAAAAATGCGCGCTGCGTGTTTGTCAGCGATGCAGCCTGAACAGGAACGGTGTCTTTAACACCGAATTTGGCGAAAGACGGTGCATATTTGTCAAGCCAAAGACCGACATTTCTTGCCATTAAATTGATAATTTCAGGATCTTCATCAAATCCGGAACGCTTGGCAATCACTTCAATTTTATTCAAATCGCCGCCGGCAACCTGATAAATTGTCACCATCTGCTTAAACGGAATCTTGGACTGCTTCACATCTTTGGACTGAGACAGACTGACGATACGCTTTTCAAATTCAGAAGGCTCATCTTTGTCGCGAAGACGCTCGTATTCATCAACCAAATTCAGAAGCGGCTGTCCGGGATCGAACTTAATGTGCTTTTCCGGGCGCGTTTTCATAATTAAGAAACGAAGCGCTTCCGGCGGAACAACATCAAGCATATCGGAAATTGAAACAACAACACCGGATGAAGAAGACATCGCACCTTTTTCGCCGAGCATAATCCATTCATAAACGATCGGCAACGGCGGTTCGTGGTTGAAAATTTCGCGGGAAATTCTGATGCCTGAATCGTAAGAGCCGCCGCTTGACGCGTGATCTTTACCGAACGGCTCGGCGGTAACGCCTAAAATTTTCCATTTAGACGGCCATTCGACACGCCATGTCAGTTTGCCGCCGCCGGTCATGGAAACTTTGCCGGATGTGCCGCAAGCAGGGCAGTCGTAGCTGACAGTTTCTTCCGCTTCGTCAAAACCGGTGACTTTTGCGCTGTTAATACGTTTGCAGCCTTCGCAAATCGGATTAAACGGACTCCAGTCGTCGGCAACTTCCTTGCCCGAAACCTCTTCCAAAATTTTCGCAATCGCATCACGGTTTTTAAGAGCCGTTTTAATTGCTTCGACAAACTTGCCGGCTTTGTACAGCTCGTCCGTTCTCAAAACTTCGGGGTGAATGCCGAGCGTGTCCATTGCTTCAATAAACGGCATTAAAAAGTGATCAGCATAACTCTTATGTTCACCGCACGGGCAGGGAATTTCGGAAATCGGTTTACCGACGTGCTGCGCGTACTCTTCTTCTTTTAAAAACGGATACACTTTGCGGAGCGGGTCATAATTGTCAGCGATATAGAAAAAGTCGGGTTCTTCGCCCTGATTTTTCAAAGCGCAGTAAACGGCGTCCGCCGTCAGCACTTCTCTCATATTTCCGATATGAATGTGTCCGGAAGGCGTAATTCCGGTTGAAATCACATTCTTCTTATTTTTCGCCATCGCCTCTTCCGCGACGACATCAGCCCAGTGGGTAATTTCTGTCATAGTCGTTCCTTAAAAGTTGATAAAAATTGATAAAATGTAAAAATAAAAATAAATCGATTTGAAATGATGTCTTAATCATTCTTTTTTATTAAAACTTTATCATTTCGAATCAGAAATGAAATCGGGATCGTAAACTGCCGTCAATTCATCAAACGGCTCGTAATCGTAACGCGTCAGACAGTCAACCAGCGCCTTATTAGATAAATAAATCAGCTTCATGTCATCCCTTTCTGTCGGCTCGTTGCCGCAGGCAATTGAAATGAATTCAGCCAAATCATAAACAGGCAGACATTTTACCGACCCGCCGCTTTCTTTTTCTGCCATGTAGCCGCCTTCAATAATATTTTTCATGCAGCCACCGCAGTTTGTAATAATCACATCGCTGCCCAAACTTTTAGCGTATTCATGAACATCGCCGGCCTGATCAACGGATTTTTTCGGAAAAGAAGTCCGAACACCGCCGCCAAAACCGCAGCAAATAGATCCTTCAGGCGTCGGATTCGCCAATTCGGTTCCGGGAACAGCCGATAAAACCGTCCTCGGATCTTCATAAATACCAAGCGCGCGCGTCAAATGACAGGGATCCTGATAAAAGATTTTGAGTTTGCCGTCAGCGCCGACAAATTCGCTCATATCTCTTTTAAAATTCAATTTGCCTTCCGTCAGCAGTCGGGCGAAATATTCGGAAGTTTGAAGCACTTCAAAATTAAGATTTTCGAATCGCTGCGGGTAAAGCAATTTAAAAGCGCGGTAGCAGCCCGGACATGTCGTAATCAGAATTTTAGAGCCGCGCGCATTGATTTCATCAATATTTCTCTGTCCGAGCTTTTCAAGCGGAACAGTGTTTCCGGCACCGGCCGAAACAGAACCGCAGCAGTAATCAGTACCGCTCATAACAGAATAATCAACGCCTGCCGCTTCCAGCACTTTAACAGTAGATTTGCCGACCACTTTATTCATACAAGAAGCCGCGCAGCCCGGAAAATAAATGACTTCGCTCTTTTTGCCTTCATTTTTAAATTCAACCGGCTCTTCCCATTCGCCGATTTTTTTATAAAGATTACTATCGGAAAACGGATCGACCAATCCTTGTTCCTCAGTTGCGCCGTGAATACCCGTTCTTTTTTCGCGGGAAGCGGAAATGAGTTTGCGGATACCCAAATCTTCAGGACAGGCAACCGTACAGACATTGCAGGTGTAGCACAATCGAATGTCATATTCAAGCGCGCTGCCTTCTTCGGATTTGCCGCCCGACTGGATGTAATCGCACAGAGAAGGAATAATATCAACGCTGTCATAGCTCGGACAGACATCAACACATAAGCCGCACAGACTGCATTTGTCGGCATAAACTTGAATCAGATCCATAAAAATCCCTTTTGTTTTTGAAAAACTTATATCTATGAGGCAATTTATTTAAATTCAACCTCGAACAAACATGTTTGTGAAGAAGAGCTTTATGCAGGCAAATGATTAAAAAGTATTCCGTTTTAACAAAATAAATCAAAATATCAAATATATACAATTTTAATTACAAAAGGGGAAAAAATGGCAGGAAACACTTTCGGTGATGTTTTTCGAATTACGACATGGGGCGAATCTCATGGTCCCGCTGTCGGCGTTGTGATTGACGGCGCTATTCCCGGAATTGCCATTACGGCGGAAGACATTCAAAAAGAACTGGACCGCAGGAAACCCGGTCAAAGCGCCGTTTCCACCCCGCGCAAAGAATCCGATACGGTTGAAATTCTCTCCGGCATTTTTGAAGGAAAAACAACCGGAACGCCGATTTCTCTTTTGATTCGAAATTCGGATCAGCGCTCGTCCGCTTACGATGAGCTGCGCGACACCCCGCGCCCGGGACACGCCGACTTCGGCTACGCGCAGAAATATGGCATACGCGACCATTGCGGCGGCGGACGCAGCTCGGGCAGAGAAACGGTCGGCAGAGTTGCGGCAGGCGCTGTTGCTAAAAAGATATTAGCGCAGTACGGCATTGAAGTCGTCTGCCACACGGTTCAAATCGGCAGCGTC
>JAJDHP010000013.1 GCA_030266245.1 Methanimicrococcus sp. OttesenSCG-928-J09 | reverse complement strand
TTCGAGCGCATTTCTATTCAAATAATAAATGATAATAAATGGTGTCAAAATGGATTGTATATTTTGTAAAATCATTGCCGGCGAAATTCCGTGCTACAAGGTTTATGAAGATGAAAACACGCTTGCTTTTTTGGATGTCGCGCCCTGCGCTGACGGTCACACAATGGTGATTCCTAAAAAACACGCCGCCGCTTTCGTTGAAATGTCGCCGGAAGAATCGGGCGAACTTTTTAAAGCCGTGAACATCGTTTCCAACCAAATCATGGAAAAAATGGAAAATGTCACCGGCTTAACAATCGGCATGAACACATACGAATCCGCCGGACAGACTGTCATGCACACCCATGTTCACATTTTCCCGCGCAATGAAAATGACGGCGGCGGAACAACACATTCCATCGTCAATAACGCAAAATCGTCCGATTCAGAATATTTAAAGAAGATCAGCGAACAATTAACAAAATAAATTAAATTAAAACAAAACACAAAATAAAACAAAATAAAATTAAAAACACTCAATAGAAGCAAAAAGGGTGAAAGGTTTTGGAATCTGAACAAAAATACGGAAAATATTTCGGCGTCTGCGCCTCTTTTCATCATTCCAAAGCCTGTCTTTGTCCGACCTGCGCCCTGAAACCGGATTATGGAAACATTATGTACTGCGCCAAAGGCAGCTGTCCGGTTTACGGCTCGGGAAATGAAAACGGCGAAGTTGGAACAATCGGTTTTGAAGGCGTAAAAGAAGATAATACCGTTTGCTTATGTTCAGCCTGTGCCGTTTACAAACAATTCGCAATGGAAGGCGAAGATTTTTGCAGAGCGGACTGATTAAATTGGACAAACAGACCGATGGAATAATAACAGACCAACAGAATAAAACAAAAGCCAACGGAATAAATCAAAAAGGAAAATATAAATTATGACTCAACCGACATCAAAGTGTGATTGCAGTAAATCTGCCGCAGGAAGATATGAGCGCCAGCTGCCGCTGTTTGGGATTGAAGGTCAGCAGAAATTAGCGGAAGCTTCTGTCTTTATTGCAGGCACGGGCGGTCTCGGATCTCCGGTTGCAACTTATTTGGCGGCGGCAGGCGTCGGTAAAATTGTTCTTTTGGATTGCGATTCGGTTGATGTAACAAATTTAAACCGCCAATTTTTGCACCGCGAATCAGATGTCGGCCGCAAAAAAGCAGAATCCGGCTCTGAAAAATTAAAAGAGATGAATTCTGAAATTCTTGTTGAGTCGGTTTGCGGTCTGCTGAATGAAGAAAATGTCAAAGAAATAATCGGCGACTGCCAAATTATTGTTGACGCTCTTGATAATGATAAAACGCGTCGGATTTTGGCAGCTTTTGCGAAGCAGACAAAAAGACCGTATTTCCACGCGGCGGTTTCCGGTTTTCAAGGACAGTTCGCCGCTTTTTATCCCGAAATCGGACCCTGTTATTTCTGTGCGTTTCCGGAAGATGAAGATGATTTTGAAGAAAATGAAAATACGAGTGAAACTCGAAATTCGGAAAAAAAGAAGCCCGTTTTCCCGATTGTCGGCGCAACCGCCGGAATTATCGGGTCGATGGAAGCCAATGAGATTATCAAATACATAACCGGCGCCGGTAAGATACAAGTCGGCAAACTGTTTATTTGGGACGGATTATCCTGCATTTTTGATGTCATTGATATTGAATCGGATGAAAATTGTTCCGTCTGCGGCAAAAACAATAAAAATGATGGCTGCTAAAAACGACATGAAGATGAGATGAGGAAAAAATATGAAAATTTCGATATCAATTTTCGGCACACGAGCCGATTGTGAAAACAAAGCCGATATTGTAATTCCCGAAGCGGCCACTTTGAAAGACTTGATTACGGAATTTTCTTTAAAATATATGCAGGATGCCGATTTGATTTTAGATAAAGACGGAAACCTGCGCAAGCACTTAATCATTCAAGTCAACAAAAAAAGAGTCATGGTCGGAAAAGTTGCCGAATATGAATTGGCTGACGGCGATGAAGTAACAATTTATCCGCCTGTTTCCGGCGGTTAATTATGGAGTGACTTTTAATTCGTGAGGCAGCGCCGCGCGCGAATGATGCCGCTTTTAAAAACAATTGAAATTCAGATTTGATTTTCTCACTTTTTTATTTTATAATACATACCTACCGAACGCAAAATGAACGGGCAGTTGGAGGGAGTTGTTTATTCCCGCTTGGAGTCAGGTTACTATTTCCAATTGGTCTGGTTACTGTTGCCGGTTGGAGTCAGGTTTCCGTTTTGCAGTGGGAGGGTGGTGTTTACTTAAAAATCGCTTACGCGATTTTTGCTGCCGCCATCCTGAGCGCGCGAACAGCACAAATTTTACAAAATAAAATAAACGACGAGTGTTTTCGTTTGACATCACAGAAATTTTATAATCCGTCGTTGCCTTATTGAAGAATATGTCAATTTACGATCAATTACAAACCCTTCAATATGAATTTGAAAAATACCGCGACACCGATTCCGATAAGCCGTCTTTCTTTTATTTTGTGGAACACTGCGGCAGAGTCAAAAACGCAACGGATACACTTTTTGAAGAAGTTACGGAAATGAATGCTGACCAAATTCCCGCGGTTGGAAATAATCTCAAAACAATTCGAACCGTTCGAACGGTTGCCGGAAAAACGATGAAGGAACAAAAATTGATCGCGAAAGCGTCAGAATTACCGATCAGCCGCGCTTGGACCGCAAGCGGAATTGCTGAAACTATGAGCGGCATCAAGAGACTGGAACAAATTGCCGCCGGCAAAACCGAAAATCTGACAAAAATCGAAACAATGATTACGACAAGCATGACAGTCGGCAATTACAAAACGATTAAAAAATTCCTGACAGACGGACTGAGAGAGAAAAAGAAAAACCCGAAAGCATCTTTTGAAGCGATGATTCCGATCAAATACCGTGTTTTTGTGAGCAAAGAAGATGTTCAGACAATGAATATGATTTTAAATTTCGTCATCACCGACATGGATGAAACCGGTATCGAAGAAATTGAAAACATGAACTATGTCAGCTTCAAATATTCCGTCCTCATGCTGATTACCGCGCTGCGCCTAACATACGAATTCCCGCCGAATTACGAAATATATCGTTTCTGCTCAACCCTTCCGAAAAATCCGAATGAAAATTCGGAACTGATTCAAAAATTAGAAGACATGATTACATTTACAGATTCAAAAATGTCAAACATCATGAAACTGGCAAAAACCTATGACAAATATGAACAATATGAGTCAAAGGTTTTGAAAGCAAATGATTAAAAATTGATTATCATAAAATTGAGATGAAAAATTACAAAAAAAACAGAATTATATTGAAATGAGACGATAATAATTAAATCCAAGTAATACATTATACATACCTATGAGTTTTAAGAAGAAAACGATTATCGGTTTAATTCTCTTCGTTTTGTTTAGTACGGTTGTTTTATCGGGCTGCTTGAACAGTCCTGCCGTAGACGAATCGAAAACACCCGATAACAGCAAAGGGGAAGGCGTCATTTCGGTCGCGACTTATTATATCGAAGACTTTAATGAAGAAAAAGCAGCAAACAAAGAAGTCATGGGAATTCTTACAAGAACCATCCGCAACTTTGATATTATTGCCGTTCAGGGCATTGACGATCCGAATGGAAAAGCAATGACAGCATTAATTGATGAAATTAACAAAGGAAAAGACGAAAGCGGTCAGCCCTATAATTATCAGTTTAATTTAAGTGCTCCGGTCGGCCCGGCCAATGACAAAGAGCAATATTCATTTATTTACAACAGAAATGCCGTTTATCCGGCAAGTATTCCGCGTCTTTGTGCAGAGCCGACTGGCGATGTATTCAGATGGGAACCGTATATGCTGACATTCAAACCCTATGAAGGAACAGGCAGCGTTCTGTTTATCAATATTCATCTTGACGAGAACAATACGCAAAGTGAAATAGATGAATTAAACACGGTAATTGAACGTGCCGAAATTGTTTATGCAGGCCAGCTGAATATGACGATTCTCGGAAATCTTAATGCGGATGAACCGTACTACAATAATCAAACAACGCCGTCACCATTGAAATCTGACGATTATGTTTGGGCGACAACCGACAAATGCAAGTCGACCATTGACGGTAAAGCGTATGATAAAATTATTGTGACGGAAGAAATCGGTCACTTTTTAGTCGGTTCCAAAGGTGTTTTCAATATTACAAAAGAATACAACCTGACTCTGGAACAGGCTGAAGCCGTCTCTTCTCACTATCCGGTTTACGCCGAATACTGGAGATACGCACCCAAAACTTAATTTAATGCTTAAGATATTTAATACTACAATGAAATGAAAAGTGCGCTAACCCGCCTTTTCATCTGTTATTTTTAAAAACGAATGTCGGCAAGAAGCAGACCGGCGCGCGCGAAAAGAATCATTTTAAAAAAGATTTCAAACCAAAGCGCTTTTTTTAGGATTTAAACCGTGAATATTTATTGAATTTGAAAATATATTTTTTAGATTTTTAAAAACGAAGTCGGTTTAAAAAATAAAATAAAACAAAATAAAATAGAAACGACGAAAATAAATAAATCCGGTAAAACCGTTTCTTACATTATGAAATCGAGAAACCAAACGATTTTGACTATTCTTTTATCTGTATTGCTTTTGACCTCCCTTTTTGCCGGCTGCATTGACCAGGCGATTCCCGGTTTGAATGATTCGAATTCATCCGACATGACACCGCCGGCCGGAAATGGATCAAACGGCGCGAACACAGGAAACGAGTCAGACGGAACAAACCAGACAAATCAAACCGAACAGAACCCGCCGGCAGGAAATGCAAGCGGATCAGAACAGATTTCCGTTGCCGCTTTTAACATTCAGATTTTCGGACAATCCAAAGCCGCTAAAGATGATGTGATGGACGTTTTATCAAAGACCATTCGCCGCTACGATATTGTCGGCATTCAGGAAATTCGTGACGCAAGCGGTACATCTCTTCCGAAATTGGTTGAAATGATTAATGAAGGAAAAGATGAAAACGGCAATCCTTACAACTATGACTACGTTGTCAGTGACCGTCTCGGCCGCTCTTCCAGCAAGGAACAGTACGCTTACATTTATGATGCGAACAGCGTTTTTGTTGCCAGCGAACCTTTGGTTTATCCCGAACCTGACGGAAACGACCCGTTCGAACGCGAACCTTATATGGTGACATTCAGAGCGAACGGCGGCGATTTCGATGCGCTTTTCATTTTAATTCACACCAAACCCGATGATGCAAAAAATGAAATTGATGAATTGGACAGCGTTGTTCAGTACGCCAAAACCATTTACAAAGATCAGGAAAATTATGTCATCATGGGCGATTTTAACGCCGACGGATCCTATTTCAACGAAAAAGGAGATTCTGCTTTAAAATCCGACGACTATGTCTGGCTGATCGGAAATGATGAAGTGACGACAACCAAATCGAAAAACACGTACGACAGAATCGTGATTACAAAACCGCTTGAGAAATACTTTACAAACCAATCCGGCGTCTTTAATTACAGCGCAGAATACGGTTTGAATGAAACGCAGACATATGAAGTGTCGGATCACTACCCGATTTACGCGGTGTTTTGGGCAGCAGTCGCGGATTATTTCGGCAGTCTGTTTAACCATATGCAAACATATGCAGATTAAACAAATTGTTCATTTTTAATTTTTAAAAAAAAAGAAAAGACGCTGATAAATATCAGCGTTTAAATTTTTGGATTTTAACGAACTACTGCACCTTGTGAGATCTTAGCACCGGGGGGGACGGAAGCACCCGGCATAACAACAGCGCCTTGTCCGATAACAGCACCATTTCCAACAACTGCGTTAGATTTGATAACTGCACCTTGACCGATAACAACATTAGACCCAATTTTTGCGCCAGATTCTACAATAGCACCCTGTCCGATTTTAGATCCAGGACCAATTGAAACATTTTGTCCGATTGTCGCGCCCAAACCTATTTGGACATCAGAAGCAATACCCGAATTTTGACCGGAACTAGTATTAATAGTAGATCCTGTACTTTGTCCAATACCTGAACCTTGCTCTTCATCAGTATTTATGTTTATATTGATACACCCCGAAACGGATGCAATTGCAATTATTACCAAAAACAATGTAATCATTTTCATTTGAACCATTACCAACACCAATCTTTTTCATTAATTTAAATCACTTATTCTGAGCATTAAACAATTCCCGATAGCGCGGGTCCATTTCAAAAGCCGTTTCGAATGCTTCTTCCGCCTTTTCCTTTTCTCCGAGAACCTGAAGTGCGATTGCTTTTCCGAAATATGCTTCTGCCGAGGGTTCAATCGCATTTGCCTGATCGTAGAGATTTACGGCTTCACCGGGAAAGCCTGTTTGAACGTAAACGAAAGCTGCTTCCATGTAAGCGGGAACAAAAGTCGGATCAATTTCAAGCGCTTCACGGTACGAACCGGCAGCGTCGTCAAACTGACCTAAAACGGCGTGTGTGTAGCCGCGGTTGAACCAAACGTCTGCTTGTTCACCGTCAATTTCTGATGCTTTGATGAAGCTTTGAAGGGCTTCCTCGAAGCGCCCGAGTGCATTGAGCAGAATTCCCTGATTATTCCAAGCGTCATCAAATTCGGGACGGATGGAAACGGCTTTATCGTAAGCGATAAGTGCATTGTCGGCATCGCCGGCGGAGTCGTGCGCCAATGCTTTGTAATACCAGACATCCGCATTTTCGGGATCAGATTCGAGTGCTGCATCGAAGGAGGTAATCGCTTCAGCATATTTACCGAGCGCACCGCAAGCAACTGCTTTTCCGAAATGCGCTTCTTTGTAATCGGGGCGAAGCGTGATTGCTTTATCATAAGATTCGATTGCTTTTTCAAAGTTGCCGAGTTCACCGTAAGCGATTCCTTTACCAAGCCACGGATTTGGGAAATCGGGATTTTGCGCGATGCTTTTGTCAAAGAAGGGAAGAGCTTCGGAAACGCGGCCGCCTTCCATTAAAGCATAGCCGGCGCCGTTGGAAAGAGTTGCATCGTTTGGGTCAATTTCCATTGCTTTTTGATAAATTTCAAACGCTTCATCTTTTTTGCCGAAACGGCTTAAAATACCGGCTTTACTGCGCAGAAGATTGACGTTGTCGGGCTCCATTTCCAAGCCGCTGTCAAACGCTGTAACGGCGTCTTCAAGAGAGCCGGTCATTGCCAAATCCATCGCAATTTTCAGCCATTTTTGTGCCGTCACTTCTTCATCTTCCGCGTAAGGACAGGAAAAAGCTTCGTCATCTTTGTCTTCAGGAATAAACATGTTTAATTTGTTGCTTTCAGCCATTGATAAACCTCTTTTACCTAAGAAATAAAGGTTAAGATATATAACATTTTTAAATGATTCGAAAAACGGAAGCGTGTTTTCAGCAATTACCCAAAAATGGGAATATGTTTTCAGCAATTACCCAAAAATGGGAATATGTTTTCAGCAATTACCCAAAAACGGGAATACGTTTTCGGCAATTTTCCGAAAAACGGAACGGCTCGCGCGCGGCGGACCTGTCTATTATAGCGGCGGCAGCCGCTAAAAATCGCGAAGCGATTTTTCATAAACACCTCCCTCCCACTGCAAACTAAAACCTGACTCCAACCGGTAACAAAAACCACCCTCCCACTGCAAACTAAAACCTGACTCCAACCGGCAGCAAACACCCCCCTCCTGCTGCCCTTGAAAAATTGTGAGCGAAGCGAGCAATTTTTAGGGTTATCAATATCAATATAAATCATGAAAACCTTTGAAATTTAAGTAAAAACAAATAGAAAAGCCATATTAAAAAAAGAGGAATCTGTGGTGGAAATAAAAATTGAGGCGCTGACTTTTGAAGCAGTATCAAAAGCCGTTTCTGAAATTCTAAAAATATCGGAAACAACACTGCCTGAAGACACACTTGCCGCGCTGAACCGCGCCGCTGCAAAGGAATCCGACCCGATTGCGAAAGCGCAATTGGAATCCATTCTTAAAAACATTGAAATCGCCGGCGAAAAAAGCGTCCCGATTTGCCAGGACACAGGCATTTTCATTTTTTTCATTGAAATCGGACGCGAAATTTGTTTGAATTTTGATTTGGAAGGCGCGATTCGAGACGGCTGCGTTAAAGCAACCGAAAATGTCCCGCTTCGCCCCAATGTTGTTGACCCGCTCACGCGGCATAATACAAAAAACAATCTCGGCGACGGATTGCCGGAATTGAATTATTCATTTGTTCCCGGAAAAACACTCAAAATTACGGTTGCGCCAAAAGGTGCGGGCTCGGAAAACATGAGCGCGCTCAAAATGTTTACACCGACAGAAATCCCGAAAATCAAAGAATTCATTGTTAAAACCGTCATGGATGCCGGCGGCAAACCCTGTCCGCCCGTTGTCTTAGGAATCGGAATCGGCGGATCTTTTAATCAATCTGCCAAATTAGCGAAAGAAGCATTATTGGAAGACATCAGAAATCCCGATGATGAAAATTCCGGTTACGATGATTTTGAAAAAGAAATCCTGAACGCCGTCAACGATTTAAAAATCGGATGTATGGGACTCGGCGGCGATACGACAGCATTGTCAGTCAGAATTAAAAAAGCGTCCTGCCACACGGCCTCGCTTCCTGTTGCCATTAATATTCAGTGCTGGGCAAACCGGCATGCAACAGCAGTTTACAGCGGAGGCGAACAATGACAGCAGACGAACAGACCCGCAACCAAACCAATGGTCAGACTCAGAATCGGACTCAAAAAATACATTATTTAACAGCGCCGCTTTCGGAAAACGATATCATACAAGTTAAAGCGGGAGACGTTGTTTATGTCACAGGAATCATATACACCGCCCGCGACGAAGCACATCTCAGAATGTTAGAATTTGATGAGAAAGGAGAGGCGCTTCCATTTGATTTAGAAGGCGCCGTCATTTACCATTGCGGTCCCGTTATGGAAAAAATTAAAAAAATAAACGAAACCGAAGAAACGGATTTCAGCGAACCGAAATGGAAAGCTGTCGCCGCCGGACCGACAACAAGTGACAGGATGACGAAAATGACACCGGACGTTTTGAAGAATCATAACATTCGGGCATTAATCGGAAAAGGCGGAATGGAAAATACGGCAGAAACGCTTCAAAAAAACGGCTGCATTTATTTATCATACACAGGAGGCTGCGCGGCTTTGGCAGTTGATATGATTAAAGAAGTCAAAACTGTTTATTGGGAAGATTTGGGAATGCCGGAAGCCGTTTGGGAATTGCGCGTTGAAAAGTTTGGTCCGCTGATTGCGGGAATTGATACGAACGGGAAAGATCTGTTTCAGGATGTAAAAGACAGAGCGAAAGAATCATTTAAAAAACAATTCGCGTAAAAAGAAAAAACGAGGAAACATGGCAGCCGACAAAATCATCATGCACATTGATATGGACAGCTTCTTCGCATCCGTTGAAATTCGAGATAATCCCGACTTAAAAGACAAGCCTGTTGTGGTTTGTTCAAAAACATTCCATTTACACAAAGACACATCAAGAGGCGTTATCAGTGCGGCTTCCTATCCGGCCCGTAAATTCGGTTTGCACTCAGCTATGCCGCTGTCGGAAGCAAAAAGATTGTGTCCGGATGTCATTTGTCTGCCGATGAATAAAACGCTTTACAAGCAGGTTTCCGACAACATTATCAAGGTTATCCAAAAACATGTCAAAACGGTTCAGCAGGTCAGCATCGACGAAGCTTATGTTTTGCTCAAAGATTCGGTAACAACCTACGAAGAAGCAAAAGACTGCGCGCTTGCTATTAAGAATGAAGTATTCGCAACCGAACGCATTACATGCTCTGTCGGAATCGCGCCAACCAAATCGGTTGCCAAAATCGCTTCGGGATATCAAAAACCGGACGGGCTGACGATTGTACGCCCCGAAGAAGTAACCGAATTTTTAACGCCGCTTCCGATTACAAAGATACAAGGCGTCGGCAAAAAAACTGCTGAAATATTTGATTTATTAAACATTGAAACCATCGGCGATTTGGCGAAAGCCGATAAAAGACTGATTTATGAAAAACTCGGAAAACAAGGCATGGCTTTTCAAGATATGGCCAACGGAATTGACACCGCGCCGGTCATTGAAACCGCCGATGTAAAATCCATCAGCCGATTCTATTCACTCAGCCCGTACACAAACGACCCCGCAGAAATAAAAATGGGTGCGGAGTCCGTTGCAGAAGAAGTTCACGAGATATTGACTCAAAAGAAGATGTTTTTTAAAACAATATCTGTCGGCCTGAGATACTCAGATTTTACGACTGCTACAAAATCACGCAGCCATACGGTTCACACATCCGACATATTCTTTTTAAAACGGCATGCACAGGACATGATTGACGAACTGTTAGCCGGAAACGAACAGAAGAAAAAAGTACGCCAAATAAACATCGGCGTTTCCAATTTGAAAAAAACAGATGCAAATCAAATGCAATTAACCGACTTTTTTTAAGAGAAAAATAAAAGAAAGAGCCGCTGTCAGCAGGCATTTGCCGCCGGCAGCATTTACTGTCAGCGATCATTTACCGTCAAGGGAATAACGCCCAGAGAATCTTTTATTTCAGTACAGGGGACATAGTAAACCGTCCCTTCACCATCGCCGCCTTCCAAAATTCCGAGAAGAACTGCGGCATCTTGCTCTGTTCCGTGAATTAACGCCCTTGTTTTAACAAAAACAGGTCCCCCGCTATCGCCTGGGATTGAAACTGTTTCTTCGGATAACTCTTTCAAAACACCGACATGATTGACCGTATAAGTAACAGTTCCATTCTTAACAGTAAAAGTTTGGTTGTAGCGTACACCGAAATATCCGCCTTCGGAATATCCGGAAGCGATACCCGATTTACTTACAGTCATACCGCTGCTGAGAGCACCCTCATAGCCGATAACATCCAACAGCTCACCGTTTCCTTCACCGGCATAAATGACAGCTTTCACGTCAGAAGAATTCAAAGGAATGAAAACGGAATCACCATCTTTGTTCATTTTAGAAAACTTACCAAGCGTATTGTCATCGCTATATCCTTTTCTCGGCTGATAGGATGTTACATTTTCAAAATGAAAAACGTGTGCAACTGTTACAATACCGCGGGAATTTGAATCATTGGCCTCTTTAGCGGAAAAACCAATTGTTCCGCTGCTTGTCGATGTGGCAATCATTAAACCGCCGATTAAAGGCCGAACTCTTTCTCGAGGAAATCCTGTCCAGTCCACGGATTTTTCCTCCGGTAATTCAACGTAACCGCCCAATCCGAAAAGGGAGAGGAGCCAGTCAATAAAAGACATTTCATTTGAAAGCGCGCGACTGATATAATCTTCAAATCCGATTATGGAAGAAGAAGACAAAACTTTGGGAGACGAAGCCAAAGCGGCATCGCGGTCATCCTTGAGACGAGTCAAATTTTCAAATCCATCTTCAATAATTATCCCCTCATAGCCGGATTCCCATAAATCCAGGATTTGATATTCCGTTAAGTATGATTCGGCCAAGGGAGATCTAAAAAAGACAATAGGCGAATCAGATAAACCTTCCAGGGATGCATAATAATCGACCCGCTCTTTTAAAATAAGCATGTCCTCTTCAGTAAAATCATCGGCGCGCTCATCTAAAATCATAATTGAGGTGTAACAAACGCACTGCGTACCAAGACCGATAACAGGACCTCCATTTGTATAATGGTAGCTTTGAACAATCTCATCATTCGCCAGCCCTTTAGAGATGTTTCCCATCTGCATCCAGAATTCGTAAGCTTCCACTCCTTTTGCTTTTTCAGGAATGATGCCGTAAATGCCCAAAGCATTGTCTCTGTGATCGCGTATAAAATCAAATCTGTCAATTTGAGTACTTGTTGTTTCGTCCACAATCCGTTGAATTTCTTCCGCAGTCATATTGTGATAAGAAGAATACCGGATATCATTCATTGCTGCGGCAGGTGCTGCTAAGAGGATAATAATTGCTGACAGAATAACAAAATAAATCATTTTTTGAGTCCACATTCAAAATACCTCGAAATCGTTATTATTAAAAACTGCGCAAAAAGGAAATTCGATAGCAGATAATGAAATTATTACTATATTGAATTGAGCAGGGAGACTATTTAAATTTTATGTAAACTAATTATATTTTTGAAATTATTATTAGTATTATATATCAAATGATAAAATCCCAATAGAAATGACAAATAGGTATAATGAAGTAAATAAAATAAAAAAGAAAAAAAGAAATTTACTTTTTTGATTTTCGGACGAAGAAAACAGCGACCATCACAAGTAAAGCGCATGTTGCTAATCCGACGCCGGGAATTGTTTTCGGCGCGGCGGGCTCTGTTTTGGCAGACATGTCATTAATATATCCCTGCGCAAGCGCATTGGATTCAACAATGATTGGAATATCTTCAATACCATACTCTTTGCCGGCATCCTGAACGATTTTAACAATCGCTTCAAGATCCTCATCTGAATATTCTGCACCAGAGTAAACAAAGATCTGAATCATTTCACTCGGACAGCCGTAGCCGATGATAAATCCGCCGTTATCCCAAAGATAAGGCTCTAACTTACCATCTTCATTAACCTTTTTCATTGTGCCCTGAAGTAACGTGAACCAGCGGTAAGATTCATTGCCTCTCGGCAAAGCCGGAATTCTTCCGTAAACTGCAACCGTTGTGTTGTTGAATCTTGCCTGTTCAAGCAAATTCGGGTTTGTTGCAGGCGTATTATCAATAATTTCCTGGATATAATCCGCCGAGAAATAACTTCCCGTATCTGATTCAACCGCTCCGGCAGGAGGCACGGAGGAGAATATAACGGAAAGCAATATCAAAGAAATAAACAGACGGCTGATATTGTTAATATTGAGAGGTCTGTTTTTTGTGTTTTCAGCCATAATTACCATTTCTTTTATTTCCGACATCTTGCGGAATCTTATTAGATTAAGATTGCTTAATTTGCCACTGATTTTATAACTTATTATATCAGTAGTTAATTCAACTATTAGATCATCGATGTATATATACATTTCCGAACTAAAGGCTGCCTGAAAAAAGGGACGGGCGACAGAAAACTGGTGTACCTAAATAAAACTTTATTATGGATTCGTCAATGAAAAATAAGGGAGGTCGGGGTTTAATCATTATTCAAAAAGTCCATAAAATGCTGCATCTTGTATACAATCAGCAGTGACAGATTAAAAAACCCAATAAAGCAAAAAAGAACAAATGAATTAAAAAAGAAAATTATTTTCTATATTTGCGGGTGATGAGAACTGTTGCAACGACAAGCAATGCACAGATGTACAAACCAACACCCGGAATTGTTTTAATTTCATCGGGAGACTTTGGAGAAGTCGACTCGCTTGGGATAAAACCTTGGGCATGCGTATTTCTCTCAATAATAATCGGTATATCATTAATGCCGTATTCCTTGCCGGCATTTGTTATGATTTGAACGACCTGGGCAATTTCTTCATCCGATACAGTTGAATCAGCATTGACAAAGACTTCAATATATTCCTGTGATGAACCGTAACCGACAATAAATCCGCCGTTATCCCAAAGATATGGTCCTAATTGACCATCAGTATTAATCTTCTTCATAACGCCCTGGAGCAAAATAAACCAGTTGTAAGATTCATTTCCCTTCTGTAAAGCAGGGATTGTTCCTGAAACAGTAATAGTCTTACTGTTTGAACGCGCCTGATCAAGGAGAGCCGGATTTGTTGCAGGAGTATTATCAATAATCTCCTGAATGTAATCGGCTGAGAAATAACTCTGCTGTTCTTCAGCAGAAACAACAGGCAATGAGGAAAAAATGAGTAATGCCAGAACAAATAAAACAGGCATGCTCTTCGAAAAGGATGCGGCTTGCCGTAATATTTTTTCAGGGGTCATAACTTGATTCCTTCTTTTCATTTTATCGATGTCAGTCGAACGTTCATAATGATAAATAATTATAATTAAATGTAATTACCTTACAAATAAGAATTAAAGGTTAAAAGTATAAAAATGTTATCGTTGCATATAATGAAAATAATAAGATTGTAACGAGAAACAGAAATAGAAAAAATGATAAATGTAGACGTTATTTTCAGTTCAAAATTTAATAAAAAGACGAGAATAGGAGGTGGAAACACAACCTATTCAAAATGATTATTTTTTAAGAGATTTGTAATTAATAATCATTTAAGTGAACTATTAAGGGAAATTTAACGATCATTTATTGTCAGTGGAACAACACCCAAACGATCTTTAATTTCTGTACACGGAACATAATAAACTGTTCCCTTTCCGTCGCCGCCTTCAAGAATACCGAGAAGAACTGCAACTTCTTGTTCTGTTCCGTTTACCATTGCTTTTGTTTTAACGTAAACCGGACCGCCGCTGTCACCGGGGACGGAAACGGATTCTTCTGAAGATTCCTGAATTACACCGACATGACTGACAGTATAATTAATGGTACCGTTTTTTACAGTGAATGTCTGATTGTAGCGGACTCCATAATAATTTCCGCCGGTATTGCCGGAAACTGCACCGGATTTACTCATCGGCATACCGCTGCTAACAGCTCCTTCATATCCGATAACATCCAAAAGCTGGTCATCACCTGCACCGGTATAAATTGCAGCACGAACGTTGGAAGATTCCATTGGAATGAAAACAGAGTCACTCTGCTTATTCATTTTTGAAAATGTCCCGATTGAATTTGAATCGCCGTATCCTTGTCTCGGCTGGTAGGATGTAGCGTTTTCAAAGTGAAAAACGTGTGCGACAGTTACAATGCCGCGCAAATCCGGATTGCTTGCATCTTTTGCAGCGTAACCGATAGTTCCGCCGCTGGTAGAAGTTGCAACCATCAAACCGCCGACCAAAGGTCTAACTTTTTCGGAAGAAAGATTAGAATAATTTGTATTTGTGCGAGACAGTTCAACATAATCATTGGAGCTTCCTTTAAAGACGGACAGCAAACGATCAATGAAAGTTGTTTCAGTTGAAAGTGCTTGGTTGCCGTAATCTTCAAAACCGATATTTCCGGCAGACTGAGTATTTGTCATAGCAGCATTGCGTTCATCACGAAGGCGGGTAAGATTTTCAATACCGTCGTAAACTCTCAATCCTTCGTAGCCGGATTCCCACAAGTACAAAATCTGTTCTTCTGTCAAATAGGAGTCAATCATTTCTCCTCTAAAGAAGGCAAGAGGCGGGTCTTCAAGTCCTTCTTTAGCAGCGTACATGTCAACGCGGCTTTTGATGATGAGCATATCTTCCATTGTAATTTCATCAGCGCGTTCGCTCAGAATCATAATTGAGGTGTAGCAGATACACTGTGTTCCTTGACCAATTACAGGGCCGCCGTTTTCATAGTGATACTGCTGCATGATTTCATCATTTGCCAAAGCTCTTGAAATATTGCCCATCTGGAGCCAATATTCGTATGCTTCAACCCCTTTTGCTTTTTCTGGAATAATACCAAAGACTTCAATGACATCAGGATTGTAAATCTTCATTCCGTCAAATCTGTCTATTTCTGTTCCTGTTGTTTCATCAACAATCCTCTGAATTTCTTCAGCTGTCATATTATGATAAGAAGAATACCTCAAATCATTAATTGCTGCTGCGGGTGTCATAAACCCGAACAAGAGAACAACCAATGAAACAAAACATACCATTTTTAGATTTACCCGCATTCCAAATACTCCATTAAATTGAAGTGATAATTAGTTGTTTTTTAGTAAATAAGAATTAATATAAAATTAATTAATCATTATTTTATATCTTTATGCTAGAATATATATTTAAATTTTTTGAAGCTAATGATAAGCATATCATATATATTTCTAAATGCTAATTCATACGAACAGCGATATTTTGTACCAAAACCCATAAGGTCTGATAAAATTTATTGAAAACTAAAATATTATTATTTTAATTTCACGAATTTATGAATAGATTCTATTTTAAAATTTATTTCCAATATGCATACGGAAATTTAAAATTTCTAATAAGAATTGAAATCTAATCAGGAATTATTTTTGAATTTGTACAGAGTTGAGAGAGATCGAATCGATAATCAGATAAAATCGAGTTAATATTATATTTACTCTATTCTATTGAATGGGTATTAATATGTATCTATTATATTTATCTATTAGGATTTTAGAACTAACTCTATGAATGGATTTTATCAGATATTTTCATCAAATATTTTCATCAAATATTTTCATCAAATATTCAGAATGTTATTCATGCAATTCAGCATCCGCTTTTTTCTTTATGATTTCTTTTTTGAAACGACTTTAGAACCGGAATCCGATTCGTCGATTTTACCAAGCTTGTCAGCTGAATTTTTCGGTTTATCATCACCGCGCAATTTACGCTCCAAATCACGAATGATATCGCGCATCTGAATCGCGCGTTCAAAGTCCAGCATTTCAGCGGCCAGATTCATTTCCGCTTCATATTGAATAATTAGATTTGGAATTTCCGCTTTGGGAACATATTTAACATCTGAAATTTCGGCAACCTGCTCGCGAATCGGTTTTATAATTGTCTGAGGCGTTATGCCATGTTTTTTATTGAAATCCATCTGAATCTGACGGCGCCTTTCAGTCTCTCCCATCGCATTTTTGATAGAGTCGGTCATTTTGTCGGCATACAAAACAACTTTAGAATTAGAATTGCGTGCCGCGCGGCCGATAATTTGAATCAGACTGCGTGAATTACGCAGGAAACCTTCTTTGTCGGCGTCTAGAATACCGATGAAACCGACTTCGGGAATATCCAAACCTTCACGAAGCAGGTTGATGCCGACCAAAACGTCAAAATTACCGAGACGGAGATTGCGTATGATTTCAGTACGTTCAATTGTTTTGATATCCGAATGGAGATAGCGGGTTTTAATGCCTGCTTCCGCTAAATATTCAGTCAGCTCTTCCGCCAGTCTTTTTGTAAGAGTTGTAACCAGCGCGCGGTCGCCCCTTGCAATGACTTGGTTGATTTCGGCAATAATATCATCAACCTGTCCTTTAATCGGCCGAATTTCAACAATCGGATCCACCAAGCCGGTCGGGCGGATAACTTGTTCAACAACTTGTTCGGATTGTTCGATTTCATAATCGCCGGGCGTTGCCGATACGAAAATCGTATTTTTCATATATTTTTCAAATTCTTCAAAACGAAGAGGGCGGTTATCAAATGCGCTCGGCAGACGGAAGCCGTAATCAATAAGAGATTTTTTACGAGCGCGGTCGCCGTTATACATACCATGAATTTGCGGAAGTGTTTGGTGACTTTCATCAATAACAACCAAAAAGTCATCAGGGAAATAATCAATTAAACAATAAGGCTGCTCCCCCGGTTTACGGCCGTCAAAGTGCATTGAATAATTTTCAATTCCTTTGCAGCTACCGGTTTCCTGAATCATTTCCATGTCGTACAATGTTTTCTGTTTCAGCCGGTGCGCTTCAAGCATATCCAATTCGGGCAGCCGTTCTTCTAATTCGACTAAAATATTTTGGATTGCACGGTCCACCACAGCTTCCGGAACCACATAGTGGCGGGCAGGATAAATGAAAAAGGAATCCATATCAAAATTTTTCGTATTATTAAGACCGTTAATTTCTGAAATTTTATCAATTTCATTTCCGAAGAATTCAATTCTGATAATATTTTCATAATAACCCGGCATGACATCAACGGTGTCTCCCTTGACGCGGAAACGGCCGGGCGCCAAATCCAAATCATTGCGCTCGAACTGACTGTCAACCAGTTTGCCGATTAAATCGTTGCGCTTCATATGTGCGCCGACTGTTACTTCAATTCCCATTTGTTCAAAACGTTCCGGATTGCCGAGACCGTAAATACAGGAAACGGAAGCAACGACAATCACATCACGGCGGGAAACAAGTGAGGCGGTCGCTTCCAGACGCATTTGTTCAATTTTCGGATTGATTTGAGCGTCTTTTTCGATATACTGATCCTTCGCAGGAATATAAGATTCCGGCTGATAATAATCATAATAAGAAACGAAGTATTCCACGCGGTTTTCCGGAAAAAATTCTTTAAATTCGTTATAGAGCTGAGCTGCCAATGTCTTGTTGTGAGCAATAACAAGTGCCGGCCGCTGAACTTTTTCAATTACGTTTGCAATGGTATAAGTTTTACCTGAGCCGGTGACACCCAGAAGCGTCTGAAAGCGGTTTCCTTTGTCGATGCCTTCGGCTAATCGGGCAATTGCTTCCGGCTGCGAGCCTTTCGGAGACATTTCCGATACAAGTTTAAACGGCGGAGAATCACGCTTACGCGTCTTAATTTCAAGATCTCTTTTGCTCATTTTGTCACCTTCGTTTTTTTCGTTTTTGAAATATAATTCTGAATTTTCTAATTAATATGAACTGATATTAATTATTAATTATCAGGGTGAAAGTATTCGCCTGAAAACAAAAAAGAAAAATGTATGCCGCTTTTTTTAATTTTGAAAAGATGCAGCAATTCGCTCGCGGCAACGGCCGACAGCGACTGACAGCAGAATTACTGACGAATATATTACAGCAGCGTGAACCGCAAAAATCGCGAAGCAATTTTTCTTAAACACCACCCCCCCGCTGCAAAACGGAAATCGGACTCCAAACGGAAAAATATTGTCTCCCGCTGCTCATTAGTTTTGCACTGGCAGATGTATGTAATAAAATGATAGATAGAAAAAAGAAATGCAGATTTGAATTAAGTTTCAAAAAATCGGAGCAGCTCGCGCGCGTTGCCGCCCGACCGAGATTACTCCAGAAACTTCTTTTTATGCTTGGCATAAAGTTCGTGTACCATCCCATCTGATAAACCGATAATCGGCGCATGTATTGTTTGAACACCGCAGACTTTGAGAATGTGCAGATAAATGCAGCAGGCCGGAACAATCACATCGGCGCGGTCAGGTTTCAATCCGAGTTCCGTTATGCGTTCTTCGACTGTATGATTTCGGAGCATGCCGCATAATTTTTTTAATTCATCATATTCAAGCGGCTCATGATTGATTTTATTGGAAAGCAGATACAAACTGCGAATATTGCCGCCGCTGCCGATACCAACGATATTGTCTCCGCGAACAGTTTTTTTGAGCCATTTATCCATTTCTTTCCAAGCGTCTTTTCGAACAAACCCTTCTTTTAACCGGATACAGCCGACATTAAATGATCTTGATTTGCGTTCACCGTTTCCGACAAATGTAATTTCAGTGCTGCCGCCGCCGACATCGATATACAAATAAGAGTAGCGCGGGTCGAAATTTTTCTCGATGTGGTTGGCATAGATGAGTTTTGCCTCTTTTTTGCCGTCAATGATTTGAAGATCGATTCCGGTCTTCTTTTTGATTTGTTTGACAATTTTCGGTCCGTTTTTCGCTTCGCGGAGCGCGGAGGTGGCGCATGCCATGCTGTCGGTCACATGGAAACCGTCAATGATTTCGCGAAAACCGCACATGGTTTTGATGAGCATTTCGGCTTTATCATCTGAAATTTTGCCGCGCGAAAAAGCGTCTTCTCCGAGACGAATCGGTATGCGCAGCAAAGTCATTCGCTCAAAAACAACATCGTCATCTGCTGCCCGAACATCCGTCAGCAGTAATCGGATGGCATTGGATCCGACATCAATTGTTGCAAAAATCATAATATTTCATATTTCCCTGTTTGATAGATAAATTAAATCAGCATTCTTTTTAATCTTTTGTTTCGTGTTTGATGTTGTTGCATGATTTGGTATTTCTTGTGCTGTTTGTATAGTTGATACTGCGTGTACTGTTTGGTACGGCCGGCTACACAAAATATTATAAAAGGGAAAACGTATTCAATGCAAGATACAGATTTTTGGCGAAGATGTATCATCAATTGAAAACGATGAGAAACAATTGAAATTAGTAAAAACGAGTACCCCTTCAGGAGGTTAATACTTATGAGCTCATATGAAAGCACGCCGGACGTATCCGGTAACCAATTCCTGTCAAAAGTCTATATGTGGATGTTTGTCGGGATGTTAATTACAGCCGTTGCAGCATACGGTATTTTAAGCAGTCCGTCGCTTCGGCAAACCTTTTTAGAAAACAATATGATTTATTTCGGATTAGTCATTGTAGAACTTGTTGTTGTTATTCTTTTATCTTGGAAAATTAAGTCAATGTCCCCATCCATGGCAGCAGCGGCTTTTATTTTTTATGCGCTTGTCAGCGGAATTACATTAACCCCTATTCTTTGGGTTTATACAGGAGCTTCTATATTCCTTGTGTTTTTAATAACGGCAGGAATGTTTGTCGGCATGAGTTTGGTCGGCTATTTCATTAAAAAAGATTTAGGCGGCATGGGCAGATTTTTCCTCATGGCATTAATCGGTCTCATCCTCGCGTCTTTGGTTAATATCATCTTGTACATGATTTCACCGGGAACAGCTGTCATTATGGATTTCATCCTCAGTGTCGCTGCCGTTTTAATCTTTGCAGGATTAACCGCATATGACACGCAGAAAATCAAAAAGATCGGCCAGTCTATTGAATACGGTGCCCCGTACTCTCAAAACCTGGCAATCATTTGCGCTTTGAATTTGTATTTGGACTTCATCAACTTGTTCATCAATCTTCTCAGAATTTTCGGAGACAGAAGATAACAAATTGATTTTAAAATGTGAATTTATTTCACATTTCTTTTTTTATTTGCAGCGTTTTTCACTCAGAATGTCATCATTTAAAAAAATGAACGATTAGATATTTTTCGTTTCTTTTCTGTTTGCTGCTTACCTTACAGTTTGCAGCTGCCGCCTGCGCGCGCGAACGGCATCAATTTTACAGAAATAAATAAAAACCGAAGACGAATTTTCAATTCTTTTTTATCCACGGATACGGCTTTATATTTTCACTTCCGATTTACCGCTATGAAAGATTTTGTTATTATCGGAAACAAAGCTGTAAACGGCGGCAAGATTAGTTTGAACGACCTTCCCGGCTCGGCCGGAAGAATGGATGTTTTGTGCCGCTGCGTAACTTCCGCGCTTTTTATTTCGTTTGGAATGCGCCGCGACATTAATGTTTGGCTGGTTTTAAAAGGGGAGCCGGGACCGGACAAAATTGTCAGATTCAATGGCGAGACGATGCGTTCTTTAAATCCTGATGAAAGGAGTTCCGGCTCATTGATTCAAAAAGCGCTTTTGGTTAATGCATCAGAAGAGGAGAAACAATCGACTCCCGGCGTTTTTGTGAGATATGGAAATTTGGCGCAGCTTTTGAGTGAATTTGAAGAAAACGAAACAAAACGACCTTTGTTTTATTTGAAAGAAGACGGCGCCGATGTTTTAGAAATGATTCAAAAACAGGAGTCGGCGTTACTTTTGGAAAACGGCGTTTATATTTTAGGCGACAATCAGGGCGTTTTTGAAGAAGACGAGAAAACAATAGAAGATAGGGGCGCCACAAAAATATCTGTCGGACCGATTTCACTCTTGTCGAGCCAATGTATTACATTGATTTTGAATGCACTCGACAGAGCTTCGGCTGAGACGGCGGACAAATAAATATAAAAACCGAGAACGAATAATAAGAATGATTATTAATTAATCGTCAAATCATTAATTAATTGAATTATTTTGAATCAGGAGGATCAATAATGACACCCGAAGAAGAAAAAGTTCTTAAAGCCATGAAAGACATCGGAAAGCCGGTCAGACCCGGAGATGTCGCCGAAGCAACAGGCATTGACAGTAAAGAAGTCAGCAAGATCATCGCTTCATTAAAGAAACAAGAACTTGTCGATTCACCAAAAAGATGCTTTTACGCACCGAAATGATTGAAAAATCATTTCCATTTTTTCTTTTTTCACCAGATTTACTTTATCATATTTTTTATTGTAATTCGATTTTTACTAATTTGTATTATTATATGTACCTGCCAATGCAAAACGAATTGGCACGGCTGCCCCACATTTTTTCGTTTTGCTACAGCTACCTTACAGATTAAAAATCGCTCGCTTCACTCATGATTTTTCAAATTGCCACTTGTAATGAGGTGTTTGTTTCCGATTGGAGTCAGGTTTCCGTTTTGCTGCTGTTACCTTGCCGATTCCGTTTGCTGTCACTCACAACCGCACGCGTTACATTCTCGATTTTTAGAAATTATTAAAAAACGGAGAACAGATTGAAATAACTTCAAAACCGATACAAAAATTTGAGCAGTCGCTCTGCCGCTTGACTTTGTGCGCGCCTGCCGTATTCCCGTCATTATCCTTTTATATATCAGTTCACCTATTCTATGGATAAGAAATCAATTGAAAGCGTGTTTAAACAGACATGATTTCAATACCAAGCAAAAATTTTTCAAATTATTTTTACCTGACAGAATATTGTTTTTAATTTATTTTTCGGAGAGAAATCATGGGAGAAAAAAAAGGTGTCGGCAACTTTTTAAGAAAAACATTTGCACTTAAAAAGAATGAAGAAGAACTGGCAAAAGCAGAAGCGGCAACTAAAACTGCAGCCAAACCGGCAGCTAAAGCAGCAGCCAAGCCGGCAGCTAAAACAGCAGCCAAACCGGCAACTAAAACAGCAGCCAAACCGGCAGCTAAAACAGCAGCCAAACCGGCAGCTAAAACAGCAGCTAAGCCGGCAGCTAAAACAGCAGCCAAACCGGCAACTAAAACAGCAGTCAAGCCGGCAGCTAAAACAGCAGTCAAACCGCCAGCTAAAACAGTAGCCAAGCCGGCAGCCAGACCTGCAACTAAACCAGCAACTGCTCCTGCGGCTTCAAAAACGGTGACTAAAACCGAACCTATTGTCGCCGCGCCTCCCACTGCCGCAAAAACAAAAACACCTGTCGAATTTTCAAAAAATATGACAAAAGCCGACAACGTTCGCCTTTATATTTATCAGAATTATTTGAAGCCGGCCAAATTAAAAGGACAAAGCAAAATAACGCTTGTCGCCGGCGATGTTCATACCGATATGGGTTTGAAATCAGAAATGCCGACAGTGACCGCGGCAATGAAAACCCGAATCGACCGTTTGTATGATGTTGAAATTTTAGACATCAAACCGCCGGGCGGCGCAAATTCCAAATTAACAGTCAGATATGATTTGAAAAATCTGTACATGGAAGAAGAAGCGATTAAACCGGCGACAGAAAAAGTTGAGAAAACGGGAGCTGCCGCGAGCAAAACTGCAAAATCAAAACAGGAACAAAAAGGAGCAAACGATGCTGAAAGCAGTTATCTGATTTTAAAGGAACTTGAAGAAAAACTGCGCTCTTTCGTTTCTGACCGCGTTGAAGCACGTTTTGGAAAAGAGTGGTGGAAAGGAACAGATATGAGTTTCTTAGCAGAACGCTGGAACGAACGCCGAATCATGAATGATCGGACAAACATTGATAAAAAGAGAAAAACGAACGAGCCGCTCATCAATTACGCCAGTTTCAGTGATTACCGCAGAATTATCAACAACCCGTTCGCTTGGGATGCTTTTGAAGAATATTTCCCCGACCGCGTCTGGATTATTCAGCGTTTAAAAGAATTGGACCCTATAAGAAATGCGATTATGCACCACACACCGCTGGAAGATGACGATTATCTCCGCCTTGAATTGTATGCAAGAGATATTTTAAAGATCATTGACAAACCGTCAAAATCAAAAACGTAAGGTAAAACAAAATTAAGTAAAACGAAATTAAGTAAAAGAGAGAGGGGAACATTTTGAGCAAAGAAAGCAAAGCTGCAAAAGAAGGAAAAATCGGTCAAACCGATAAGGAAAATATTTCCATTCTGCTTCAAACAGCAAAAGAAGCCGGCGCTGTTGAAGCGCTTTATATTAATGCGACCGACATCGTTGTCGATGACCGTGTTCGCTTGAAATGCTTTGTTCCGCTCTGCAAACATTACGGTGATTTGGTTTGTCCGCCGAATGTACCAACGCCGGACGAATTCAGGAAATATTTGAAGCTTTACAGATTCGGAATCCTTCTCTCAACTCAGTACGATAACCCGCCGAAACCGGCGTCTCTTGCCGACTCTGATGAAGTTTCAAGAGAAATTCGTAAAAAATCAGTCGACCTGTCCGACATTTTGCTTAAACTCGAAGCTGTTTCGCTCCAAAAAGGATACAGATTCGCAGCAGGATTCACCGGCGGCAGCTGTCACTATTGTGATGTTTGTGTAAAAACAGGCGGTGAATGTAAAACGCCGTACAGAGCAAGACCATCAATGGAAGCGGTCGGCGTGGATGTTGTCGGAACGCTTCAAAATGTGGATATGGAGTTAGAGTTTCCGGTTAGCGATAAAGTCAAATGGTGGGGACTTTTGCTGGTGGATTAAAATTAGAACAGATTCGTCAATGAAATTCTTTTATTTGAATAGATTATTGAATGAAATAAATAAATAAAAAAGGATTGGCCGGCGCGACTTTCAGCGCGCGGCTTTAACAATTCAAAAAACAGTTATTCTGTTTTTGATTTTCTTTTTGTTTTTAATATTTCCGTTTTTGATTTTTCGATTTTAAATTTTCTATTTTTGATTTTCAGTACTGAACCGTAAAATCGTCAAAGTCTTCGGCAAAAACACCTTCTTCAAAATCATCGTCCGTCATTGTTTCGGCTTCCGCTAAATCTTCGGCAGTCATCAAATCAACAACATCAGGATCACCTGTGACAGCATCTTCGAATGTTGTATTTTCTAAAATGTCACGCAGGATTTCATCGGCATCGCGATGCACCATATATTTTTTGGAAAAATGGTTCAGCACGTTTTCAATGTCGCGGCGGAGAAGTTCTTCGGCGTGCGGATGGTCTTTTGTAATATACTGCGGCCAGTCAATCAGCTGAACACCTTCGTCTGAAACGAAAATATTGTATTCGCTGAGGTCGTTGTGAATAATTCCTTTGGAATAGACAAGGCGGATTTGATTCAGAATTTCATCCAAATACCATTCGGGATCCAGCACCTTTGTCTTTGAAAGCTCACTGCCTTTGGCAACTTCCATAACCAATGTATGCCGATTTTGATCAATCGGCTTCGGAACGGAAATGTCGGGATACAGCTTGCTCATGATTGTGAATTCACGTTTGGAAGCCAAACGGGCGGCATAAATCCAGGAAAAGTGTTCCTTGCCGACCAAGTGCTCACGCGTTCTTTTGACTTGCTTGAAACTGGTACGTCCTTCACGATGCAGTTTCAGAATGAAAACTTCCGGCTCGGCAATTTCAATCTCAGGTTCTTTGAGAACTTCGACAACAACCGATTCTTTGCCGACACCGATTTCACTGCCGACGGCGGCAATTGTTTTGCGCTGAACATAAGTATGAAGCGCAAGCGCGTCGTATGCTTCAAAATAGATTTTATATCCTTCATACGGATCAAGCGTTCCGACAACCATTTTTTTGCGGCGCAGACGCTCTAAATGGAAATTAAGCTTTTCAGTCGGAAGTCCGACATATCTTTGAAGTTCGGGAACGGGAACCCATTCATAATTTTTCATTTCGATTTCAATACCCGTTAAAATTCGAAAATCCCTTTTGTTCAATTCCTTGAACACTTTCAGCGTATCATCAAACATTTGAGGAGTATAAGCGGTTCGGATTTAGAAATGTTTTGTTTCCGTTTATTTTTCGGATTTAAAGTTATCTTAATAAAATCTTCCGGAAATAATTTACAAACCGTGTGCAATTGAAAGAGCATGATTTAAAAAAAGATTTAACAGAACCGTACCTATTTGAATTGTTTTCAGAAAACCTATTAAAAAATATTGTTTTATATTATGGAAACAGCAAAATCGAATATCGTTTTTCAAAAATTGTAAAAATGCAGACAATCGCGCGCTGCCGCTGTCCAATCACTGTTCCAAAAACGCTTCAATCTTTTTCAATCGTTTTATTTCATCTTTCTGCTTATCTTCTACTGCTTTTTGATAGCGGCGCAGCAGATAAAATAAATCTTTAAATGTAAATTCCGGCCAATATTTTTGATAATAACAAACAACAGCATTGTTTCCATTGGCTTGCCATGGCAAAAAATTAGATGTTCGATGTTCATCGCCTGTTCTAATCAAAAAATCAACACCCGGGACAATTTCATCGGAAAACGGAAACAAATATTTTGAAATTTCCTCATCCGAAATCCAATCCTCGTTTTTATAATTGTTTGAAACGACGGTATTGTCGGCTGCAGCGGCGCCGGTAGCAGCAACGATGGAGGCAGCAGCAGTGGCGGCTGTAGCAGTGGCAGCAGTAACAGCAATACTTCTGAATGCCTGCGTTATGTCGCTGCGGCCGCCATATGCCAGCGCCACATTCAGATACATTTGATCATTTCCTGCGGTTTTTTCTTCCAAATCCCGGAATGCTTTGAGTGTTTTTTCCGGAAGGTTTTCGGCTTCGCCGATCATTCTAATCTTGATTTTTTTCTTCAGAAGTTTTTCATCGGATGAAATTTTGTAAAGCATTTCTTCTAAGAGGTCGAAAATATTTTCAACTTCGGTCGGGTCGCGCTTGAAATTTTCAGTCGAAAATGCGTAAATTGTGATGTGTTTAATCTTTGCCAAATACGTCCAATGGAGAATGTTTTCCATCGCCGACATTCCTCTTCGGTGACCCCATGACGTTTCTTTACCGTTTCGCCGGGCATAGCGGCGGTTGCCGTCCATAATAAAAGCGACATGCTGCGGAATATGTTCCGTAGAATGTAAAAAAGTTCTCGAATTTTTCTTTTTTTCAATAATGTGAGGCATGGCAGTAACCTGCAATAATTATGATCCTATCAAAAACAAAAGCAAAGAACGATTCTAATAAAGATGAAAAAGTAAAAATAAAAATAAAGAATGCCAAAAAAATGACATTCTTTTTCATTTACTTTTTACGAAATACGAAAATTACAAAAATAACGATGCCCGAAAATCACTGGGCGGTGTGGGTTAAAATTGCTTGAACCACAGGTTTGTAGTCATCTTTTAATGAATAGATATTGTGATCACCGGTAACATTAATACTTAAAATACCGAGTCTCGTGTTCATTAAACCGACCATGGCAGAAACGCCTCTGTAACTGACGTCACAAGATTCTTGTTCCAAATGCTTGTAAACGTCGCCTGTCGTGAATTTGTCACCCGTAATAAACAAGTTTAAAACGATTTTCCGTATTCCGTTTTCATCCCTTGAAAGATATTTTTCTAATCTTTCCCTTACTCTGTCTTCTGATGCTTGCAGCCCTGACACCCCTTGGTATTCCCTTGAAATTGGTTTTTGGGTTTTCCGGCAGCGAATTCGATGCCGCGAATTGCTTTTTACATAGTTTCGGCAAATCCCGGTTTATTTGTTTTTAACCGTTAAAAAGACGTTTTTGAAAAATTTGCCGTATCTTCCTGATCCTATAACTCCCTATAATAAATCAGGCAGATGATTATAACTGTTTAAGCAATCCGTTTTTTTATATCTGTTACGTTATTTTAAACCGTTTTCTAAAAAACGATTAAAAGCGTTGCAGATTAACCAATCCCTAATACATATTTATCCTTTATAAATTTTTACGCGCAAGCTTTATATATTAGTAAATTCGCTCGCTGCCGACGACAAACCCGCCCGTAAACGGATATTGTTCGATAATCCAAATCTGAATCCGCCCGAAATCCGGCATTTCTTCTTCAAAAATGGATGCCAGCTCCTCGGCAATCCCTGAGGCAGTTTCAATTGTGTTTCGTTCAGCGTTTACTGTATAAGCTTCTTCGGGCAGTTCGTTTTCCTTTAAATAAACACTCAATTCTTCTAAAAATTCAGTTTCAACTTTAATTCGCCCGAAAATAATCGTGCCGTCTTCTGTAATTTCATCAAAAGCCCTGGCATTCTGCCGTGCTGTTCTCAAAAGTCTTAAACGAAGCTGGACGGCATCTTTGTAACGCGAAGAGCAAAAGTTCATTTTGGCACAGTTTTCATTTTCAACAACATCGGTACCGATACCTTCAGCATTTTTATTTTCAAAACCGCACGCTTCAAACGCCTTTCTTGCCGTTTCAGCCGATCCGAGAACCGTATTAGATTCATCGTCAATCAAAACGTAGCCGCGTTTTTTCAACTCTTCCGCATTTGTTTCTGAAAACTCCAATTCATTCAGATTCAAAAAGCCGCCGGCTTTTTTTACAAAAACAGCAACATTCTCCGCTCCTTCAATCGCAGGGATTTCAAACCCGGCACAAATTCCATTTTCCTATGCTGATTTCAAAGAATCTGAAAAATCGGATCCTTCCAGTTTGTTCCACAATTCAAATGGCGGATGGAATCTTATTTCATCCAAACCTGCTTCAGCAAGCGCCTGTAAATAGTCATCACTCGGTGCCGTTGATGTGTAAAGGTGAATGTGATGGCTTTGTCCGAATTCCCCTTTCAAAAGGCGAATATAATGAATCACCTTTTCAAGTTCCAGAAGCGGTTCGCCGCCCGTAATTCCCGTTCCTTCAGCCGACATTGCGCGCGCTTCTTCCAAAACATCCGCATCCGTTAAAACAGCGCGTTCGTTTGCAAAAATCACATCTTTATTTTTTCGGTCCTCAGAGAGCGGGCAGAAAAAACAGTCTCTGTAACAAATTCCCGTCACGAACAGAACCATTTTCGCGCCTTTTTGACAGCAAAGACAACCGTCCGTTAAAAAAGTGCTGTAAGATCCGCTTTCATCGGGTTGGATGACATTCAATTCTTTCATTAATAAACTCCGCTTTCTGTTTTTATTGCCGTTTTTGATTATTGTGAAAATGAAATTAATACTTTATTACAAATCAAAAGTCATGATAAGAATTCGGCTTTCTCTAAAAAGTTTCCTCTTTTATTTTGCCTTAACCCGTCGAATTCGATGGGTTTAAAATCCGAATAACAGTTTTTACAATAATTCTAATGTCTGCAATTTGAAATATGCTGATTATTCTCGTTTTTCAAATTAAAGTACAAATAATCTTTTAATTGAAAAATTTTAAAAAAGAAACAGATCGGGTTTTTTGACCCATTTGAAAAATGCTGCGACTCGCGCGTGC
>JAJDHP010000012.1 GCA_030266245.1 Methanimicrococcus sp. OttesenSCG-928-J09 | reverse complement strand
ATTATTTTTATTTATACAGGTAAAAGAATATCTCTGTTAATTTTCAGATAATTTATATATCTTTGTCCTTCTTTATTCTTTGTATGTCTGCCGGTAAATTGAATGATGAAAGACTGACGGTCGATGAATATTTTGTCGAAATTGCGACAACTGTTGCCAAGAGGGCAACTTGTCTTCGAAATAAAGTCGGCGCCGTCATTGTCCGCGACAACCGTATTTTAACAACCGGCTATAACGGCGCGCCGCGCGGCCTGAAACATTGTTTGGATATCGGCTGCATTCGTCAGCAGCAAAATATTCCGTCCGGTACGATGCACGAAAAATGCCGTGCGGTTCATGCCGAACAAAACGCAATCATTCAAGCCGCCGTTCATGGTGTTCAAACATCAGGTGCAACACTTTACTGTACACATCAGCCGTGTATTTTGTGTACAAAAATGATTATCAACGCCGGAATTAAGCATGTTGTTTATGTCAATGCGTATCCTGATCCCGACTCCATGGGTTTCTTCGAAGAAGCCGGCGTCACAATTGAACAATATCAGGCAAAAGACTGATCCTTTGTTTAAAACTCTTTTTTTATTTTTCTGATTTCTATTATTTGAAAAAATGCGGGACGGCTTTGTTTAATTTTTTTGAAATTGGCGCAACTCGCGCGCGCAGCCGCCATAATTGACGGCAGCAGCAAACCAAAAAACCGTAAAGTGAACGTTTTTATAGAACGGGACACATTTATTCCAAAAATTTTCGTGATTTTAAAATCAAAAGCGGTCAAAACAAAGGAGGCGGATTTATGGGTGTTGCCATTGGTGATTTATTGGAAAGGGAAGAGATTTCCCGCTCGGATTTGAAAGGCAAAATCGTTGCTTTTGACGCCTATAATGTGATTTACCAATTCATTACCACCGTCCGCGGCCGCGATGGAAAGCCGCTTACCGACATGAACGGCAATTTAACTTCTCATCTTTCAGGCGTTCTTTACAGAACGGCAGGCTTCGTTGAAGACGGCATTAAACCCGTTTTCGTTTTTGACGGCGTTCCACCTGAATTAAAAGCAGAAACTTTGGATAAGCGTCGTGAAATCCGAGAGGCTGCCCATGAAAAATGGCAGCTTGCCATGGAACGCGGCGACACGGCTGAAATTTTAAAATATTCGCAGGCGGCAACTAAAATTGACCCGCAGGTCGTTGAAGAATCTAAAATGCTTTTGACAATGATGGGCATTCCCGTCGTTGAAGCGCCGTCAGAAGGCGAAGCACAGGCTTCATACATGGCTGATAAAGGCGATGTTGATTTCGTTTCATCTCAGGATTATGACGCATTTATTTTCGGCGCCAAAAGCGTGATTCGGAATTTAACAATTTCGGGAAAACGCAAACTGCCGGGAAAAAGTGTTTATGTGGACGTTTCTCCCGAAAAAGTCAATCTCACTCAAAATTTAGAGCGAATGGAAATTACAAAAGATCAATTTATTGACCTCGCGTTATGTGTCGGTACCGATTTTAATAAAGGCATTGACCGCGTCGGCGCAAAAACCGCGCTGAAACTTATCAAAGAACACGGCAGCTATGAAGCGATTTTAAAAGCGAAAGGCTTGGACGATCAAATCGAGCGCTATGCTGCCGCCAAAGAATTCTTTAAAAATCCGCCGACAACAGATGATTATACAATTCAGTGGACCAAACCCGATAAAGAGAAAATGATTGAATTCTTGTGTTCCAAACGCGATTTTTCAGAAGAACGCGTCACATCCGCTTGGCAGAAAATCAACGCGGCATTTGAAACCAAAACAAAACAGCCGACATTGGATCAGTGGTTTTGATTCATCGGTTTTAACATTTCTATTATCTTTATCATTTATTCATCTTTATTATACATCTGTCTTCATCACGAATTATAAAATATTTACATTCATCATTTAATTAATATTTCAGAGGAAAAAAATGTCTCGAATTTTTGAAATTATTGAAAAAGATGCCGCCG
Source organism: Methanimicrococcus sp. OttesenSCG-928-J09 (assembly GCA_030266245.1). Taxonomy (GTDB): domain Archaea; phylum Halobacteriota; class Methanosarcinia; order Methanosarcinales; family Methanosarcinaceae; genus Methanimicrococcus. Next base: position 27,916 of record JAJDHP010000012.1, on the reverse strand, counting down.
GAAGAATCGGCCGCTTGAAAACGCCGCACGGTGTCGTTGAAACGCCGACGGTCATGCCGGTCATTAATCCGAATCTGCGGATTGTCGATCCGGCCGAAATGCGCGAATTCGGCGCGGAAATTTTGATTACGAATTCTTATATTATTTACAGCAAACCTGAACTTCGTGAAAAGGCGCTCAAAGACGGTCTTCACGCTTTAATCGGATTTGACGGACCGATTATGACTGATTCCGGCTCTTTTCAGCTTTCTGTTTACGGCGATGTGAATGTCGAAAATCACGAAATCATTGCTTTTGAACAGGCGATCGGTACCGATATCGGTGTTCCGTTAGACATTCCGACTGCACCCGATGTTCGTTATGATCAGGCAAAAGAAGAATTAAAAATCACAAACGAAAGACTGACTGAAGCTCGCCGTTTGGTTGAAGAACGCCGCGAGACTGCCGCCGCCAACGCTGCTGCGGGTCTTGAAAAGCAGCGCGGTGATGAAATGCTTTTAGCCGGCCCGATTCAAGGCTCAACTTATTTGGATTTAAGAGCCGAAAGTGCCGCGTTTGTTTCCGGTTTGGATTTCGATGTCTGTCCGATCGGCGCAGTTGTACCGCTCATGGAAGCTTACCGCTACGAAGATTTGGTTAATGTCGTTGCTGCGGCAAAACAGAATTTAGATCCGACCGTTCCCGTTCATCTGTTCGGCGCCGGACATCCGATGATGTTTGCACTTGCCGTTGCGCTCGGCTGCGATCTGTTCGACTCTGCCGCCTACGCTCTGTACGCTAAAGGAGGCCGCTACATTACAGTTAACGGCACCTATCAGCTGGACAGACTGAAATATCTGCCCTGCTCCTGCCCGACCTGCACACAGCACACAGCAGAAAGCATGCAGAAGGCCGCTAACAAAGAAGAATTGCTGGCACGCCACAATTTATATGTCACATTTGAAGAGATCAGATTGATTAAACAGGCGATTCATGACGGAAAACTGATGGAATTGGTTGAACTTCGCTGCCATTCTCACCCGCAGATGGTGAGCGCGCTCTCCGCTTTGTATAAGCATTCCGAATGGCTGGAAGAGTGCGACCCCGCCGTTAAATCAACTTTCTTTGAATGCAGCGCCGAATCCGGAAACAGACCCGAAGTTTTCCGTTATTCCAAGAGACTGAACCGTTTTTCATTCTCAGGCAAAGTTTTAATCCGCCCCGCCAAATACAATAAAAGCGGATTAAAGGATGCTGATTTCGACCATGTTTTATATTTCAGACCGCCTTTCGGCGCCTTCCCCTCCGAACTTGAAGAAAATTATCCGTTCAACGCGGAAGTTCAAAACAGACCATCGCAAGATTCTTTGAAAACCGCGCTTGAAAATACGATTTCGTTAATTCTCGAAAATCCGGGCGCTGAGTTTACTTTTGTCAAAGGCAAGAGGCTGAACGCGTACGAAGAATCATTTTTCAGTGAATTGAAAAAAGTCTGCGCAGTTGTCGAAGATTCCAATGAAAAAGTTTCATGTGACTGTAACTGTGAAGAATTAAATGAAGAATAAATAAAGTGAAAGCAAAATAAAGTGAAAGCAAAACAAAGAAGAAAATAAAATCAAAAACGAATGAATAAGAAGATAAAAACAAAATGAAAAGTAAAACAGGAATCGGGAAAGTAACAAAAATAATTGAATAAATGATGAAAAAACAATTAAAAAATGTTTGAAAATCTTTCGGCAAAAAAGGTTGATACAAACAGTTTTAAATGATTTGGCTGTTACTTTGGTTTACTATATATTTTGTTTATACTTTTTCAAAATGGTTACATTTCAAAATCAAAACAATTCAGGTTTTGAAAACTCCGGCCGTTCTTCTTTTCAGATCCGCGTTTCATTTGCCGCCGCGTTTTTGAAAAGGTGCCGGTTCAGGTGATAATTTGTCAATAACGAGTAAAATTAAAGCTTACATTACATTGCTTCGGCCGCCCATCATGTTTATGGATATCACGCTTCCGGCCGCGGCCTCTATCTTAGCCGCTTATTTTGCAGCGGGCGCGCTTCCCGAATTTTTACCGTTCATTCTCGCGACAATCGGCGGTTTTTTCGCGATTACCAGCGCTTACACTTTTAATGATGTGATTGATATTGATATTGACACAATTAATCTGCCCGACAGACCGCTTCCGGCAAATGAAATCACACAGCGTTCGGCATTTCTTTACGCTTTAATTCTCGGCCTTCTTTCAGCAGCGTGCGCGATTTATCTGAACATCGAAGCGTTCGTTATTTTAATTATCGCAACAGCAGTCATCACACTGTACACGGTTTATTTCAAAAGAAAAACACCTTTCAGTTTTATTCCGGTCGGAATCGCTTACGGATTAGTGCCGGTCGGCATTTGGCTGGCGATTGACCCCGCCAACATTTTAACAGAAGGCATCAGCCCATATTGGCTTCCGCTGCCCGGTCTTTTATTCGGTCTGATGATTTGTATGACCGATTGGGGCTTTACACTTGCAGGTGTCTGCCGTGATGTAGAAGGCGACCGCGCGAAAGGTGCGCCGACACTGCCCGTTACTTACGGCATTCCGCTGACCTCTAAATTTATTCTGGCGATTTGGATTATCGGCGTATTGCTCTCTCTTGCAATCGGGTTTACAGCAGGACTCGGCCCGATTTACTTTGTTGTCGCTTTAGCGTCCGGCATTTGGATGCTTTGGCGCTGTGTCCGTTTTATCAAAACACCGGAACCGTGGCTCGGCGGTAAATTGTTCGTTGAAGGATCCAATTACCGCGGCGTAATGTTTTCAGCGATGATTATTGATGTCATTCTGCTGATTTACGTAAACGGATATTCGGGTTTGGCAAGTTTGATTCTCGGCGCTTAATGATGTGCTTAACGGCGCTTATTAGTACAATCCATTTATTGTAATGATTATAGTTCTAAGTCCTAATTATAGTCCCAATTAACAAGTAATAAATAGCAGCAAAAACGATTCCAATTATCACATTTTTTTGGCAAAATTAAAGCAAAGGCGATCTATATGGCAATTAAAACAGACATTGCCGTCATCGGCGCATCACCGGCAGGCTTAATGGCTTCCCGTTATGCAGCGCTCGGCGGCGCAAAAGTAATGCTTCTTGAAAAGAAAGAAGAAATCGGAGCAGATGTTCATCCGGCCAACTCCTTTTATAAAGGAATGATGGACATCACCGGCGAAAAAGTCGACCGCTCTTATGTAAAACACGATATTAAAGGCATGAAGCTTGTTTCTCCCGGCGGTCACAAAATCAAAGTGAAAACGCCCGGCTACGCAATTGACAAAGCCGTGTTCGATAAATTCTATGAACAAAAAGCAATCTCTGCCGGCGTTGATATTCAAACCGGAACAGATGTTGTGAATCTGCGCCGCAAAGAAGGCGGCATTGTTTTAAAAACAGCTTCCGGAAACTCCGAGCAAACCGAACGCATCAAAGCGAAAGTTGTTATCATCGCTGACGGTATCTTGTCTAAAAATGCGGTTGCTGCCGGTCTTCATACAATGAAGCATCCCGAAGATATCGCTTGGGGAACTGAGCTTACAATCCGCGCGCCCGGCATCGGCGAACCGGATTTCGCAGAATATTTCGTCGGAAGTCACGCGCCCGGCTGGAAATCCAGCTACCTCCCGCGCGGCGGCGATGAAGCGGCAATCGGCGTTTATGTCCGCCACTACGGCCGCGACGTTACCGGATTTTTGGATTCCTGGGTTTCCCGTTTCAAAGATCTCAAGAACATTTCCGATGACGAATTTGAAATAATCGAAAGCAAAAGCGCAGGCGATCCGATTGTCACAATTCCCGACAAAACATATGCTGCCAACGTAATGGTTGCCGGCGGCGCTGCCGGACAATCCGGTCTCGGCTACGCAATGCATGCCGGACAAATTGCCGGTAAAGTCGGCGCGATGGCGATTGCCAAGGGCGATTATTCCGAAAGAATGCTTTCCAAATACAGATCCAACTGGCGCAGTTCACTTTATGCCGAACACGTTTTCGGTCGCATCGGGCTTGAAACGCTCCGCAAAATGGAAGACGATGAAATTGACGAATTGTTTGAAGTGTTCGAAGACGAAGATATTTCTTCTCTCATTAAAGGAAATACGGTCAACCAAGGCTTGTCTGTCCTTTCGCTTATGCTTCAGAAAAAGCCGTCTTCAATTTTGAAAGCAAGCGCCTTCTTTAGAAACAAATAATTTTCATTTCGGTGATGTTTTTTGATTTATATTTTTGATGACTTGGTGATAAAATGAAATATCCGATTTACAAAAATCCCGTTTTCCGGGTGGATATTGAGCCCGCCGAAGGCAAAACAAAAGTAACTGCCGGCGGAATTTTATCACCCGCTCTTCAAAAAATGGTCACACAGGAAATGGCTTTTTTTGACAATGAAAAATATATCGCCGAGCTGCGCGAAGAAACAGCTGATCCTGCCTTTGCAAGTTATTACCGCCGATACAAAAGCGCGCTTATTTATTCCACCTGGATGCCGCCGATTCCGTCGCCCGCATTCAGCCGGATGGTCAAAGGGCGAATGAAATCAGCACTCGGCAAGTATCAGCCCGAGCAGGTCACCATTTCCATTACGGAAGAGTGTCCGAATCGCTGCCTGCACTGTGCGCTGCCGAATAAAAACAATCACTCAAAATTAACGGCGGAAGAAACAAAGTCTGCTATCGACCAGGCAATTGAGGCAGGCGCCACAAACATTATTTTTGACGGCGGTGAACCGCTCGGCTATGCCGGTCTTGAAGAGTTGATTTCTTACGTTGATCCAAAAAAAGCGATTGCCTGCATGTTTACATCCGGTGTCGGTCTGACTGAAGAAAAAGCAAAGTCGCTGAAGGCGGCCGGTCTTTATTCTATCAGTGTCAGCATTGACAGTCCGATTGAAGAAAAACATGATTACATGCGCGGCGTGCCCGGTGTTTTTAAGAATGCATCGGCCGGTATTAAAAATGCGCTGACAGCCGGACTCTTAGTCAATATTTATGTCGTACTGGCACCGCACAATGTGGATGATCTTGATACTGTTTATACGATGGCAAAAGACCTCGGTGTTCACGAACTTTCTTTTTATGAAATTGTTCCGACCGGCCGCTGGATTGACAACACGACTGAAATTTTGTCAAAAGAGCAGCATGAGACATTTCAAAAATTCGTTCAAAAATGTGATTCTGATTTGACCGGTCCGAAATTATTTTCAGGTCCTCTCGTCATCAATGAATTCGGCTGCATGGCCGGACGCCAGTGGCTGCACATCACACCCGAAGGAAATATTTTGCCGTGTTCTTGTGTTCCGATTCCTTACGGCAATGTCAAAACAGGAAAAGACGCTGTTAAAAAGGCGTGGAAAAAAATCCGTTCCGATCCGGCTTACAGCAAAGGTGGAGATTGTCTGATGCGCAATTCCGAGTTCCGTAAAGAATACGGCGATCAATTCCGTTAAGCGTAAATAGGTCAAGCGATTTAATATTATTAAATCGGAGGGGGAAAGTATGGAGCCGTCGGAATTTTTAGATATTTTAGGCAATGAAAATCGGCGCAAAATTTTAGCGCTTTTAGCCGACCGCCCTTATTTTGTCAGCGAAATCTCCTCTCGCTTGGATGTTGCCCCGAAAGCCGTTATCGGTCATTTGTCTTTATTGGAAAACGCAGGGCTGATCGAAAGCAGCGTTGACAGCCAGCGCCGCAAATATTACAGCATTTCTAAAAGTCTGCACTTAGAAGTTTCCGTTTCTCCTTATTCTTATTCTGTCCGCGTCAACAATATTAAATTGGAAGTTCCGGAAGATCCTGTTTATTCACTGTCGGTTTCATTTAATGCCAATGAAAAGAAATCCGGGCGCCGCAAAAGAAGAAAAAAAGATCGGAATTTGCCGACCGGTCCTGTAATTCATTTGGCTTCTTCTTATGAGGATGCTCACGAAGGCGGATTTAAGATTGAAATTATCGGTCCGAACCATCCGAATTACGGACATATCGGTCTTCTGTCAGGATCCGGAAATGAAAAATATCTTTCTTCCGGAAAAGACGAATCTCTTTTCGATGCCGAAAGCGAACGATATTATGAAGAGGGTCTCAATATTGTTTATGAAGCCGAATCTAAAGGCGAAAAAATTGAACCTGAAATTATTTTCCCCGACAAAGAAGATGCCGGCGGTTCTTCGCCAAAATCAAATTCCGCTCAAAATGAAGCGCAAGATGCAGTTCAAGATGCAGCTTACGGCAAAACATCTGACGGCCGATTGAAAAGCCGCGAAGGATATTTTTTGTCTCAGATTTTCCAAGTCCGCGATGATTTGGCGGATTTATGGGATGAACAGCAGGAGCTTTCCAAAATGCAGGAAGACATTTCTGTCCGGCAGAATCGTCTCATGCGCTCATTTGTTCATTATGCCGCTCAGCTTTCAGACGACAAAGTTGATTTGGATATTCTGTTCCGCCTGCTCAAAGAAGATATGAATACGGCTGATTTGTGTCACACAACCGGACACGCGCCCGCTTTAATTTTGCCGCGTTTGAAAGCGTTTGAAGAAAAGAAAATGGTTGAAAAATACCTTCAGGACGGCGACTTCATTTGGCGCCTTAAAGACGGCAGCGATATTTAATTCGGCTGCTTATTTGTTTTTATTTTGCTTTTCTTTTGCCGGCACCGCGCGCGAATTGGTACATTTTTTAGCAATTTTGATAAAAACGTGGTTCGTTTTATGAAATGTTTTATTCATATGTTGTACAAATACACTCTGAACTTCATCCATTTTGAGTGTTGTTGTACTTTCAAAAATAATGATATGTTAACCGCTCCGCTCTTCTCGAATTATTAAAAATATTAAAAAAATTAAGAAAAACTCAAATTATTCGGCTTTTCTTTCTTTAGGTACTGTTGCGAATTTTCTGTCAAAATCCGGGAAGTTATCGTAATTCGTCATCAGTTCTTCATAGATCTGATCATGCCGCGGACTGATTATAATGATGTGCGCCGGCGGGTGAATTTTCTTCAGGTTGCTGATTGCCGCTCCGGGCGGGGTTTCAAGCTGAACCAATGATGCTGCGCAGCATTCTGTTTTAAGCGTCACGCTCATAACACTTGTTAAAATCTGGTCGGCATATTTCGTTGCGATATTTTTCGGATTCTCACTGAACTGCATGTGCCCGTATGTTTCTAAATCGTGTAAAGCGATTTTAACTTTGTCAGGGTCATCTGCCCGAATTAAAGCGAAAGATTTCATTTTTCCACCATGTATACTGTTATTGCACCAAATAACCACTGCTCTCGTTTTTTCGTTTTTCGGATAGAGCCGTTTTTGTTTACCCTAACCCTTTTTCGTGGTACATCTGATTTGAATTTTATCCCGTTAAATTAATCTCCGTTCCTGTTTTTGTATAACATAATTTTTCGTTTTTGTTCTTTTCATATCCCCATCTTCAAATGGTGGTTTATTTTTATTTTTGAAAGTTTTTTTTGCACAATTACATTTGTACTATAATGAAGATAGTCAGATTTAAATTTAAACTTTTTCTGTTTCCTCTATCTCATTTATTATTGTAATACCCGATTAATCATTACAATAATGACGCAGATATCATAAGTTATCTTTGTCATTCTACCTTTAAATATATTTTCTTAAAAATTTAAAATTGTCGCTTGAAAAATCTTGCAAGTTTTTCAAATTTTCTAAGTTTTGCAAGTTTTTGGAAATTATGTACGTTTTGTAAATCCTGTAAGTTTTGTAAATCCTGTAAGTTTTGTAAATTTTCTAAGTTTTGCAAGTTTTTGGAAATTATGTACGTTTTGTAAATTTTGTAAGTTTTGGTGTTTTTTTAATTTGTAATTCTTTAAGATTTAATCTTTGTAAAACGACATTGAAATCAAAAGGTATATTTATCGTTGTTGAATTTTCTTTAGCATCATTATATGATTTTATGACTTTATGATTTACGATTTTATTATGAATTTATGACTTTTTGGTGAATGAGGATTAATTATGGAAAATCAAATGCAGGAAAAAGCATCTAAGGCTAAGGCGGCTTCTGTTCTTTTGGCCAATGTTTCAACGGCATCTAAAGATTCGGCTCTGGAAGCAATGGCTGCAGCGCTTGAAAAAAATAAACAAATTATTTTTGATGCTAATCAGAAAGATTTGGACGCGGCTAAAGTGATGATTGATAAAGGTGAACTCTCAACGGCGCTTTATGACCGGTTGAAGCTGAGCGATGCTAAATTCAAGGATATGGTTTCCGGTATTCGCGATGTTGCTCATTTGGAAGACCTTGTCGGCAAAACACTTTCAACGCTTGTTTTGGATGACGGTTTAACGCTTTATCAAATCAGTTGCCCGATCGGTGTTATCGGTGTTATTTTTGAAGCGCGCCCTGATGTTGTTCCTCAGGTCATGTCTCTTTGCTTAAAGAGCGGCAACGCAACTATTTTTAAAGGCGGCAGCGAAGCAAAAAATTCAAATCGCGCTCTTTTTGATGTTTTGGTCGAAGCGATGAAAACGGTTGCCGATATTCCTGCTGACGCTTTCCAGCTTGCTGAGAGCAGAGAAGATGTCGCTGAAATGCTGAAAATGGATCAATATATTGACTTGCTCATTCCCCGCGGCTCCAATGATTTTGTTAAATACATTCAGGACAACACGCGCATTTCCGTGCTGGGACACACCAGCGGCATCTGCCATGCGTATGTTGCCGAGTCGGCTGATTTGGAAACGGCCTATTCTGTTTGCCTTGATTCTAAAATCCAATATCCTGCGGCTTGCAATGCGATTGAAACGCTTCTTGTCAACGAGAAAATCGCTGAAAAGTTCCTCCCGAAAATGTCTGAAATTTACAGAGAAAACGGTGTCGAGCTTCGATTTGATGACGCTTCTTATAAAATTGCTGAAAAAGCAGGCGCAATCCATTCCGATTTGAAGAAAGCAACGGATACAGATTGGGATGCCGAATATAATGATTTGATTCTCTCTATCAAAATTGTCGGGTCTGTTGATGAAGCGATTGAACATATCAACAAACACGGCTCTCATCATACTGATGTCATTTTATCAACAGATCAAAAAGAAATTGATAAATTCGCGGGGCTTGTTGATTCTTCAAGTGTTATGATTAATGCGTCTTCCAGATTCGCTGATGGTTTCCGTTATGGAAAGGGCGCGGAAGTCGGAATCAGTACCAATAAGATCCATTCGCGCGGTCCGGTCGGTATGGAAGGATTAATGATTTACAAATACATTCTCTCCGGCAGCGGTCACTTGGTTAAAGATTATGTCGGTGACGGCGCTAAACCTTACCGCCACGAGAAGACACAGGAAAAATATTGCAGATTGCAGTAATGCCGGTGCCGGCTCTGATAACCGAATCAGCGTGTGTCAGCATATATTGTGCATGTGTCGGCATGCATCGGCATGTGGCAGTATGTAAGTGTTTGTATTGTAAGTGTCTGTATTGTAAGTGTCAGTATTGTTAAACTGTAAGCAAAATGAAAAAAAGCGGAACGGAAAACAGAAAGGAATCTGTATGCAAAAAAGTGAAAAATCTGATCGGAAAGATTTGTTTAAAGATGTTTCCCGAATTGTGATTAAAATCGGGACGACATCGATTATGAAGGAGGAATCCGCCGTCAATACTGAGTTTTTGGACAGCGTTGCGTCTCAAACGGCGGCGCTTCTTAATGACGGCAAGGAAGTAATTTTAGTGACATCCGGTGCGATCGGTGTCGGTTTAAATTTGCTCGGCATTCCGTCCAAACCGCGCGAAATTCCGATAAGACAGGCGGCAGCGGCAGTCGGTCAGGGCGAGCTGATGCGTTACTGGAGCGAGGCGTTTCAAACGTATGGCATTAAGTCAGCCCAGATTCTGCTTTCTTATGACTTTTATTCTGATCGCGTTAAGTACCTGAATCTCAGAAACAGCATCGGTGCGCTTCTCAGCTATGGTGTTGTTCCGATTATTAATGAAAACGACAGCACTTGCACGAATGAAATTGATACTGTTTTCGGTGACAATGATCGGCTTTCGGCAATGGTTGCCAGTAAAATTGAGGCGGATCTGCTGATTATTTTGTCGGATATTGACGGTCTTTATGATAAAAATCCGAAGCTTCACGAAGATGCCGAATTGATTCCGTTCGTTGAAAAAATTACGCCTGAAATTGAAAAATTCGGCGGCGACCCGACGAGTACGAAAGGTGTCGGTGGAATGAGGACGAAAATTATCGCGGCAAAAATCGCGGAAAAGTCGGGCTGTCATATGATTATCGCCAACAGCGGCGTTGAAAATGTGATTACGCGCTTGGCAGCGGGCGAGGAAATCGGTACGCTTTTCTATGCCGAACCGAATGAAGCGGCGAACAATAAAAGCCGCTGGGTTTTGCTTTCAAAAACCGCGGGAACAATTTCAGTCGATCGCGGTGCGATGAATGCGCTTATGAAAACGAGCGGTTTGCTGCCGAAAGGAATTATTTCCGTCACCGGCGATTTCGAGCGCGGCGATGTCGTTGAAATTGAATGCGGCGGTGCTGTTTTTGCCAAAGGCATTACGGATTACGACGCGGAAGAAATTATAAAAATCAAAGGCGTTCACACCGATGAAATCGAAAAGATTCTCGGTCACAAGGATTATGACAATGTGATTCGAAAAGAAAATCTGGCGCTGCTGGATTAAATTTTCGTTTCCATTATTTCATTTTCATTTCAATTTATTTTCAAATTTTACGAATCATCCAAATCAAAAATCATAATTTCTCAAATTAAAACTCATAGTTTTATCAAATCAATTCATAATTCTATCAAATCAAATTCATAGTTTTCTTAAATCCTTATCAAAATCATTATTCAAAGAGACAAATCATGACACTTCAAGAAAATAAAATCGGTTTTCTCGGCGCCGGTAAAATGGCTTCCGCAATCATTAAAGGACTTTTAAAATATGGTATTTCTCCGGACAATATCTGCGCCGGCGAAAAATATCCGCCTTCAGCCGAAACGGCAAGAAAGGAATTCGGTATTTATGTGACTGACGACAATTCTGAAATCGTCAGGCGTTCCGATATTTTGATTATCGCCGTCAAGCCTAAAGATATTGAAGAAGCGTTGTCAACTGCCGGCGACACAAAAGGAAAGCTTTTCATTTCCATTGCGGCCGGCGTAACTATCGACAGTCTTGAAAAATTAGTCGGCGACGGTGGCCGTGTCATTCGTGTGATGCCCAACATTTGCGCGACTGTTCTTCAAAGCGCAACCGGTATCAGCCGCGGCAAAAATGCGACTGCCGAAGATGCTGCGCTTGCACTTGAAATCTTTTCCGCTATCGGAATCGCGATGGAAATCCAGGAAAACCTGCTCGATGCCGTCACAGGTCTTTCCGGCAGCGGTCCCGCATATGTTTTCCAAATGATTGAAGCGATGGCAGACGGCGGTGTTTATTCCGGTCTTGATCGTGCTTCTGCATTAAAGCTGGCAGCACAAACAGTGATCGGCGCAGCAACAATGGTGATCGAATCCGGTCAGCACCCCGGCGAACTTAAAGATATGGTTTGTTCTCCGGGCGGCACAACAATTGAAGGCGTTGCCGTTTTGGAAGAAAAGGCAGTTCGCGCCGCGTTTATTGACGCTGTGATTGCGGGAACGGAAAAGTCAAAACAGCTCGGTAAAAAGAGCTGATTCTTTACATTTTTTCTTTTTCCCCTTTTATTTCTTTTTTCGTCTTTTTGTTTTTAGTTTCTTATTTCTTCTCTTTTTTCATTCTGATTGTCGCCGCGCGCGAATCGATTCATTTTCGAGCAATTTGGGTAAAAAGCGATTCGTTTTTTTGATTTGAATAAAATGCACTTCTATTTTTTGATTTTCTATTATTTTCAATTCGTCTGTCCTTTTTTCATTTATTTCTTCGCTGTTTACGTTTTTCATTTAATTTGTTCTTATTTGGAAACCTCTCAATTTTCCCATTTCACTCGCTGCGCTCTTGAAATGTAAAAATTGAGTGAGGTTTATTTTTCTCAAAACCCAAACATCGTTTTTTTAAATTTGTAAAAAACCAAACGCCGCTTTTGCCAAATCCTGATGATTTTTTATTTTTGAAAAACAGCGTTTCTGTTTGATTATTTTGAGAAAATGGATGTTTCTCTTTGATTCATTTCTAAAAAAGAATAACAAAAAAAAGAAAGAAAAAAAGAAAGAAATGAAGACTTGTCTCTCATTTCTTTTTGACAAAAGCAATATCGCCGAGCGTTGCGCCGCCGGAACTTCTGTGCTGGAATGTTTCGCTTGAATCAAAGGATTCGGTCAGTTTTATGCTGAGTTCTTTTTCAAGCTTTCTCATCACGGATTCTTCGGGATGAATCTCTTTGCGCTCGATTTTCTTGATTAAGGATGCCTTTTCTTTGATTTTAAGCGCCAAATCTTCCTGGCTCATGCCTGAGGCTTCGCGCGCCTTTTTGATAATTTGGTCGTAATCTTCGACCAGCTCATTTTCAAGACCGGCGAAGTAATTTTTCGGCTTTGCTTTGGCTGCTGCGCCTTGAGGGGCATATCTGCTCGGGGCAGGTGTTCCGTAAGCTTTTCCGGTTTGAGCGGGGGGTCGTCTCTCAATGACTGTTCCGAGCTTTGAGCAATCAGAACAGGCTTTAAATTCCGCGCCTTCAATTTTAACGGCTGTTGTCGGGAATTTCGTTTTTTTACCGCAAACTTCACATTCATATGATTCCATCGGACTTCTCCATCCTGTTTTTGTTCTTAATATTTTAAATTGATTGATTTATTGATTTCGTATGCAATAATCTAAATTATTATACAAATGGATTCTGCATTTCAATTCATTTTAAATTTTTGGTTTGTTCACGCCGAAAATGAACATTATATCTTTATTTCGATACTATTTATTACTTCTTTAATTCTTTATTCACTTTTGTTTTTGTCATTACGATAGGTTCTAATAGATTCGTAATTTCAGAAAAGTATATATTTTCATCAACCGAATTAAAATATATCTAATTTATATTCTAAAAACAGCAAAGCTTGTCAAACAACGGCATTTTAATTGGGTGCCGTCCGCGCCGGCATTGAAACGCACGGCAATTTATGAGGAGTACTAAAAATGGAAAAAATGGTCAAACCGAAGAATAAACCTGTTTATCCGACCGATAAGCAGGTGTCCGCTGCGGATGACGTTAATATGTCCGGCACAGAACTTGATGCAGAAATCGAGCGCCTGTCTGCCGAACTGAAGAAAGCGGAAACACTTTTGAAGAGGACAAAAACAATTTCAGCACAAAGACTCGAAGAGATTAAATCTCTTAAAGAATCTGCCGCTGTTGAAAAGAAAAAGCTTTTAAAAGATGTTGAACAAAGCCAGGCTGTTTATGATGCGCTCCAATCCGATTATAATAAACTGATTGAAGAAAAAGCGGAAATTCAGACCGCGCTTGAAAAATCAAAAGGCGAACTTGCGCTCGTAAAAGAAAGTTTGAACGACACGCGCAGCGAGCTTGTTAAAAATCATAAAGAACTCCGCGTGACACGCGAAGAAGTGATTATTTCCCAAGGCGTTATCAGCCAGCTGGAATCTCAAAAGAAGTCTGTCGAATATGATAAAATTCATTTCGAGCGCGAAACAAAGCGTCTTCGTATTGAATTGGACCGCATGAAAACAACGCCGCTCATGATGGGAACTGTTGTTAAAATGCTCGACAGCGATCATGTCGTTATCAGAAGCTCTGCCGGTCCTCAATTGGTCGTCAGCGCGCCGACAGATCTGACAGAAGCGGATCTTGCGCCCGGCACCAATGTCGCGCTCAATCAGCAGACATTTTCAATTGCCGAAGTTCTTCCGATGCTGGAAGAGCCTGAAGTTTCCGCGCTGGAACTGATTGAATCAACTGATATCACTTATGACCAAATCGGCGGTCTCGGTGACCAGCTTCGCGAAATCCGTGAAGTTGTTGAGCTGCCGCTTACCAAACCCGAAATCTTTGAACGCATCGGTATTGAGCCGCCGAAAGGCGCGCTTCTCTACGGTCCGCCCGGTACCGGCAAAACCATGATTGCCAAAGCGGTTGCCAACAAGACAAACGCCACTTTTATCAGGGTTGTCGGATCCGAACTCGTTCAGAAATACATTGGTGACGGCTCTAAAATGGTTCACGAACTTTTCGAAATGGCTCAAAAGAAAGCGCCCTCTATCATTTTTATTGATGAGGTGGATTCCATCGCTTCCCGCAGAACTGATGATACTACAAGCGCTGATCGTGAAATTCACAGAACGCTCATGCAGCTGCTCGCGGAAATGGACGGTTTCAACCGCCGCTCTAATGTCAAAATCATTGCCGCAACCAATCGCCTGGACATTTTGGATCCGGCCATTTTGAGACCCGGTCGCTTTGACCGTATGGTTTATGTGCCGCTTCCGGAAGCAGACGGTCGTGAAACGATCTTTAAGATTCACTCTGCTAAAATGACGCTGTCCGATGAAATTGACTTTGCCGAACTTGCAAAGATGACGGAAGGCGCAAGCGGTGCCGATATCAAAGCAGTTGTCACTGAAGCCGGTATGTTTGCCGTCCGCGGCGAAAAAATGTCTATTGAAAAAGCGGATTTCATTGATGCCATCGCTAAAGTTATGGATTCAAAAAAGAAAGAAGAACTGCCCGTTCCGGAAAATATGTTCTACTAAATTTGGAATGACGCGAACTCAAATGAAATAATGTGAGAGATTTTAGCAACATAAAAAACAGATAACGTGAACGAATTATTTTGAAAGCGCATTTTGCGCTTTTCCTTTTCTTTTTTGATTGTTATTTTGGTTATTTTATTTTCACTATTTTATTTCCTATTTTCAATAATAATTATTGGTTTATAATTAATGGTTCTGTTTCCATTATACTTATTCTTATTTTTTTAAAGACGATCCGATTTTAATTTTTCACTCTGTATCTATAATTCATTATTCAAAATTGAAATAAATTGATGATAAATCGACGATAAGTTATTCATAGGAATAATTAAATATTTCAGACAACTTAATGTTTCCATTTATGATTTAATGATTTGATTTTCAACTCATCATATAATCTATATTCGGCAGCTGATAACGTCACACGAAACAGCTGTCCTGTTTATTAATACACAGAGGTTCACACATGAAATCCATCGTAGAAGAAGCATTAGCCAGAAGCGCTCGCGAAGACCGCAATGAAGCGCCCCGTTATTCTCCCAACGTCAACCTTCAGGGCGAAGAAGTTGATGAAGAATTACGCGCATTTTTAGAAGGCTTAAAGACAAATATTAAAGTTATCGGCTGCGGCGGCGGCGGTTCTAACAGTATTCAGAGAATGCTTGAAGAAGGCATTTCCGGCGCTGAACTCTATGCCGTCAACACTGACGCCCAGCACCTCTTAAAAATCGGTACCAACAAAAAGATTTTGATCGGTAAGAAAAAGACACGCGGTCTCGGTGCCGGCAGTCTTCCGCAAGTCGGTGAAGATGCAGCCATCGAAAATGTTGATGACATCCGCCGCGCTGTTGAAGGCGCCGACATGGTTTTCATTACAACCGGTCTCGGCGGCGGAACAGGTACCGGCTCTGCACCCGTTGTTGCAGAAGCAGCACGCGCAGCAGGCGCACTTACAATTGCAGTCGTTACATTGCCGTTCGGTGTTGAAGGTATTGTCAGAAGAACAAACGCAGAAGCAGGTCTTGAAAGACTCCGTGATGTCGCTGACACTGTTATCGTTATTCCGAACGACAAACTCATTGAAATGGTTCCGAAACTTCCGCTCCAAGCCGCTTTCAAAGTTTGTGACGAAGTTTTGATGCGTGCCGTTAAAGGTATCACAGAATCCATTACAGAAGACGGTCTTGTGAACGTCGACTTTGCCGATATCCGCACCATTATGCAGAACGGTGGCGTCGCTATGATCGGTCTTGGCGAAGCTTCCGGCGAAAACAAAGCCGTTGAATCTATTCAAAAAGCACTCAGAAGCCCACTTTTGGATGTCGACATCTCCGATGCAACTTCCGCTCTTGTCAACGTTATCGGCGGCCCCGATATGACAATTGAAGAAGCACAGTCTGTTGTTCAGGAAGTTCACAACCGCATTGATTCCGGCGCACGTTTAATTTGGGGTGCCAGAATCGATCCGAAACTTGAAAACAAGATTCGCACAATGATTATCGTGACCGGCGTTAAGTCTTCTCAGATCTATGGTCAGGGAAGCGGCAGCGGCACATTCATTACAGCAAAATACGGTATTGACTTTGTCGAGTAATCTCGGCAAATCAATTTTTTTCTTTTCTTTTTTGGTTATTTCTAATTTATTTTCTTTATATTTTCTTAAAAATTATCGTTCGCCTTTTTCAAAATTTTAAAAGCGGAGCGGCTCGCGCACGGCGGCATCTGCTTGGTGTAATAGTTATTACAGCAGCGGCAGCTGCTAAAAATCGCGAAGCGATTTTTCAATAAACGCCGCCCTCCCACTGCAAACAGTAACCTGACTCCAATCGGTAACTGTAACCTGACTCTAATCGGTAACTGTAATCCAACTGCTAATAAGAGCTAATAAAAAAGGCACATCGTTTTTTGTTTAATTTCTAAAAATTTGCCCGACTCACGCGCGCAGCCGCCTCTCTGCAAGGCAGAGCCGGTAATCGCTTCCTTATCACGTTTTCTAAATTAAAAAAGGACAAAGTATATTAAGAATGAATGTATTAGACACGATATCTTTTTTGAGTTTGTGACTCGGATATCTGTGAGATTCGAAGAATTTCAAATTCAAAATATCAAAACCGCTTTCAAAAGGCGGATTCGGTTGATATTAAATTTAGGCGCAAGTCCTTTTCGATTAAATTTAATACTTTAACCGCTTTCTTAAATTAATTATTCGGCTTTCGAAAGAAAGCATTATTCGGATGTGAAAAATTTGGCAGAAAATAATACAGCAGATAAAGTGAAGGACGGTATCTCAAACATCGGTCCGACCCTTCGTTCTTATCTCAGAATTTTAAAATTGGCCCGCAAGCCGACACGCAAAGAATTCCTTACAATCGCAAAGGTTGCCGCACTCGGTATTCTTGCAATCGGTGTTTTAGGTTTCATTTTCTATGTCTTGATGGACATCGTCCCGCAATACTTTATCCCGATCAGGTCATAAAATGTTTGAAGAGGAAAACAACGACGTCAGTATTTACATTGTAAAAACGACGGTCAATCAGGAAAAATCCGTTGCCAAGTCGATGGCATTGGTGGCTAAAAAAGAACATTTGGACGTCAGAGCTGTTCTGGCTCCCGAAGAGCTGAAAGGCTACGTCTTTGTTGAAACTCCCCGTTCCGATATCGTTGACAGTTTAATTCAGGCTGTACCGCATGCGAAATCCATGCTTAAAAGCCCGTCTTCAATCAGCGAAATCGAACACTTCTTAAAGCCCAAACCGATCTCGACCGGCATTACCGAAGGCTCTATTATCGAAATCACATCCGGTCCCTTCAAGGGTGAAAAAGCCAAGGTTAAGCGTATCGGAACCGGTCAGCACGACGAAATTACGGTCGAATTATTCGACGCCGTCGTTCCCATCCCGATTACAATTCGGGGAGACACGGTTCGCGTTTTGAAGAAGGAAGAAGAATAAATAAACAGGGTTAATTCCCGAATTTCATGAGAAAGCTTTAAATCGAAGAATCCGATTTATTAGAATCTCTTTCAGAATAAACTCTATTCATTTATCTGAATTATCAATTTATCAAATTAAACTTATTAATCCACGGTGATTTTAATGGCAAGTTCAGTAGAAGCATTGGTCCCCGGAGGAAAAGCCACTCCCGGTCCGCCGCTCGGTCCGGCATTGGGTCCTCTCGGTGTCAACATTAAAGATGTCATTGATCAAATCAATGAAAAAACAAAAGACTTTAACGGTATGCAGGTCCCTGTTACAGTGACTGTCGCAGACGACAAAAGCGTCACAATCGAAGTCGGTACGCCCCCCACATCCTCACTCCTTCTCCAGGAAGCAGGAATTCAGAAAGGTTCCGGCAGACCCAACACCGAAAAAGTCGGAAACATTACAGTCCAGCAGGCTGCAAAAATCGCACGCATGAAGAAGGATGACATCCTCTCATACGACTTAAAAGCAGCTGTCAAAGAAGTCACCGGCGTCGGTGTTTCAATGGGCATTACCGTCGAAGGCATGGATGTCAGAGACTTCCAAAAAGCTGTTGATGCAGGCCAGTACGACGAAATCTTAAACAACGAAGAATGGTAATTTTACCGTTCTTTTTTCACATTTATAGAAAGCATCTTTCGAGAAATTTCAGTTTAATCTTAATTTAATTGATTCTCAATTATCTTGATTTTCAATCATTTCGATTTCCTATTTTCTCTGAAAACAGCTTTTGCACTTAAAACATCCATTAATCCGTAGAAAGCCAAATCGGCTGACGCAAGTTAAAATGCTTCGCATTTCGAATCACTACGATTTAATCATTCCGATTTAGTCACTTTGATCAAATCATTTCGATTTAATCACCTTGATCTAATCATTTGATTGGCATCATATTTTGATTCCGATTGCTTCTTTTTTAGCATTTTGATTGGCGGGACTACGGGGAGGCCTTAAAATGGCAGATGTATCTATCGAAGAACTCGTAAAGAAATTATTAGAGGAATCGCCCCAGCGCAAATTTTCAGAAAGCGTTGATATTGCGATTAACCTTAAAAACCTCGACCTCAACCAGCCCAAAAACAGAGTTGATGAAGAAATCATTCTTCCCAACGGCTTGGGCAAGGAATTGAAAGTCGGTGTTTTTGCAAAAGGTGAAGTTGCATTACAGGCAAAACAAGCCGGGGCAGCATACGTTTTTGACGATGCGGATATCCAGGAAATGAAGGACGACAAGGCACGCGCAAAATCCGTTGCCGACGAATGTGACTTCTTCATTGCAGAAACGCAGTTCATGGCAACAATCGGTAAAACCATCGGTACCGTTCTCGGTCCGAGAGGTAAAATGCCGGTGCCACTTCTTCCGGGTAAAAGCATTGGTGAAATGATTCAGGCAAAACAAAGCGCAGTCCGCGTCAGATCTAAAGACAAGATGACATTCCATGTCGCTGTCGGTCGCCGTGACATGCCCGCTGAAAAATTGGCTCAGAACATTGAGACAGTCGTTTCCCGTGTTGAACGCGCACTCGTCAAAGGAAAGCAGAATATCAAATCCATTTATGTCACAACGACAATGGGAAAATCCGAGAGGGTGATGTAATATGGCAGAAGCTCGAGGCGCAGAAACCATCCCGCAGTGGAAAATGGATGAAGTTGCAGAACTTAAAGATCTTGTCAAAAACTACAGCATTTTCGGTGTTGTCAGTTTCGAAGGCATTGCCGCTGACCAGATCCAGAAAATGAGACGTAACTTGAAAGATTCGGCCGTTTTGAAAGTCACACGTAACACTTTGAATGAAAAAGCACTCAAAGAAAGTGACGGCAATGTTCCTGACATGGTTCAGTACATTGAAGGGCAAACCGCTTTGATTTTCACAAACGACAACCCGTTCAAATTATACAAGAATTTGGCGCAGACCAAAACACCGGCCCCCATTAAGGCAGGCGCAATCGCACCTTTTGACATCAGTGTCACCAAAGGTCCGACTTCTTTCCCGCCGGGTCCGATGCTCAGTGAATTCCAGGGAGCAGGTATCCCGACATCTGTCGACGGCGGCAAAATCGCTATCAAAGAAACAAAAGTCGTCTGTAAAGAAGGCGAAAAAGTTTCCCAGAAATTGGCAACCGCTTTGGCAAAGTTGGAAATTTTCCCGATGGAAGTCGGTTTAATTCTGAGAGCCGTTTACGAAGACGGAACAATTTACCTTCCGGAAGTTCTCCACGTTGACGAAACTGAAATGTTCAACAAATTCGTCACCGCAGCTCAGGAAGCATTCAACTTGTCCGTGAACGCAGCCATTGTGAACAAGGATAACATTGAAGTTCTCATCCAGAAGGCACACACTGAAGCCGTTAATTTGGGTGTCGAAGCTGTTGTCTTTGAACCTGAAGTGATGGACAAACTCATCGGAAAAGCCAATGCAGAAGCAACAGCCGTTGCAAGAGCAGGAAAATACGAATTATAATTACGAATAGACTTAATTCAAATTTAAATAAATTAAATAAACAAATAAATCAAAAGGTGAAATAAAATGCAATACATCTACGCAGCACTTTTAATCTACAAGAGCGGAAAAGAAATCACAGAAGACTCAGTCAAAGCAGTCCTTACAGCAGCAGGCGCAACTGTTGACGATGCACGTGTCAAAGCACTCATCTCAGCACTCGACGGCGTTGACATCGAAGAAGCAATCGCAAAAGCAGCATTCGCAGCACCCGCAGCAGCAGCACCCGCAGCAGCAGCAGAAGCAGCACCCGCAGCAGCAGAAGAAGCACCCGAAGAAGAAGACCACTCCGAAGAAGAAGGTATGGCCGGTCTCGGTGCACTCTTCGGTTAATTTCAATTCCGAAAAAACCAACTCGCTCGAGGGAATTTCCCTCGGGCTTTTTTTATTCATTTTTCATTCATTTCTTATTCATTTTTCATTTTCTTCTTGCTTTTTTCATTTGTTTTCTGTTTTCTCTGTTTTCCGGCACTACCGCGCGCGAACTGCTGCATTTTTTTGGTATTTGAAAAAAATCGCCAATCGTCTTTTGGGCAAACTATAAGTCTTTTCGATTTCTTTTTTCCTTCGTGTCAAAATTCGATCCTGTTTTTATGGCTAAAAGCGCTTGGCAAATGAAAGTCAGAAGACGTCCCGTTACGATTTCTCATTCTGTCAATTCCGGTTGTAATCTTCGCTGTACATTTTGTGATGAGTGGAAGAAAAATCTGGATACAAATGCGAGCGGTGAATCGCTTAAAAAAGATCCTTCTTTTGAAGAAATTTGTAAAATCATTGATTTGGCAGTTGATTTTGGAATCGGTTCTTACAATGCGTGGTCAACTGAGCCGATGCTTCGCAAAGATTTGCCGGAAATTATGAAATACGCCAAATCTAAAGGAATGAATACGTTTACGATTACGAACGGCCTTCTTCTCAAAAAGAGAATGGGTGAGCTTAAAGACGTGGATTACATTTCTGTTTCAGTTGACGGACCGACAGCAACGCGTGAAATCAGGAATGCTGACTATGATACAATTTTGGATGGCATTCGTTACGCTTCCGAAAGCGGACTTTTAAACAAACCCCTTTTAATGAATTGCGTTATCAGCGGTAAGAATCTGGATGAGGTAGCCGACTTGGCATATTTCGCAAAAGACCTCGGCAACATAAAAATGGCGGTTGAGCCGGTTTATTCTTTTAAGCGAATGGGTGAAACGGATTGGAATGACCTTTCAATCAGAAAAGATCAGCAGGAAAAGTTTGTTTCACTCATGAACGAACTCATCGATCTCAAAAAGAAAGGATATCCTCTTATCAATTCCAAGACCTATCTCAAACAAATCCGTGACGACAAATTTATTCGAAATTGCCGGATTGACCGCGGAATTTTAGCGGTTGATCATCACAGCAATATGTATAACTGCCGGATTCACAATAAACCGCTCGGTAATGTTATTGAAAATTCCGTTTTTGACAAAGACGGCAAAATCCTAAAAAACGGCATCAAAGAAGTTTGGGACAAAACCAAAAAAGAGCGCAAAGAAATGCTTCAAAACTGTGAAGGCTGTCAGTTTTTCGGTTATGCCGAGCTGACATTAATGAATAATTACAATATTGAGTCGTTTTACGGCTACGAATGGCTGTAATTTCTTTTATTTCTCTTTCATTTTCTTTTTCCTTTTGTTTTTTTATTTTGTTTTAAAAAACGAAGGGCATTTTTTTGAAATTTCTGTAAAAATGGTGCAATTCGCGCGCGTGGCGATTTGTGGCAGAATTAGTCGGGTCGCAGTGCAATTGGCAGCAGTACAGCCGGCAGTGGTACAGTTGGCAGTAGTACAGTTGGCAGTGGTACAGTTGGCAGTGGTACAAATTGGCAGTGGTACAATTGGCAGTGGTACAGCTGGCAGTGGTACAGTTGGCAGTGGTACAGCTGGTAGTAGTACAGTTGGCAGTAGCATAGTTGGCAGCAGTACCGTTGGCAGCAAGTATGTTCGGAAGTTTTTTCCTCTTTTTATTTTATGAAAGGCGAGTTCGGGTTTGCGTAATTTCAAAAAAAAGATGTTTATTTTTTGTGGAATTAACTATTGGAAATCAAAAAAATACCTTTTATGAAAGAATGGAAGCCCCACTCCAATTTTCGGATTTCGTGAACGCAGTGAGCGAAATCGAAAATTGGGGAGTTTACTGAAATAATAATAAATTTTAAGAAAAAAACAATCATCTTCTGATTTCAAAATCAGTTAACCCGTTTTCATTTAATTTGAATATATTTGATAACCTCTCTAATTTTTGCTTCGTCTGCCGCAAGCGTCAGCCGAATCAAAAATTAGAGTGGGGGTTGCCGTTATTGTAAAAAAGTTAAACATCTTTTTTCTTCGATTTGATGAAAAACGGACTCCCTTCTTTTTTTTTTATTTTTATTTTTGTTTTTGTTTTTTTGGGAAGGCGGAGTTCAAATTTGTGTGATTTTATCAAACTGATGTTTTGGTTTTTATAATTTTGTAAATCTTTATCTCCATTTTAGTTGTTATCAAATCAATTTTTGTTAATTTATTCGATTTAAACACAATTGGTTGCAGTTTATATCAAAAAAAATTGTTAAAAACTCAACTTTGTTTTTTAAATAGGTATATATTATAATAAATCGTTTTATGATTTAATTTCGCGACTACCGGCTTTTGCCGATTTGATTTCAAAGAATTTTTATTTATTTTATGATCCTTTTGATGTCAACTCAGTCCGTTTTATTATTTTTATGAAAAACCAGAGAGGAATTTACAAATGTCAATTGTTACAGACGCAAAGAACGGTATCATTACCGAAGAAATGAAAATCGTTGCACAAAAAGAAGAATTAGACCCTGAATTTATCAGAAGAGGCATTGCAGCCGGCAGAATCGTTATTCCGGTCAGCCCCTACAGAAAAGTTAAACTCGGCGGTATCGGCCAGGGCTGCCGCACCAAAATCAACGCCTCCATCGGCGCTTCCTCAGACATCATCGACATGCAGATGGAAATCGACAAAGCCGTCGCCGCAGAAAAAGCAGGCGCTGACACACTCATGGAACTCGGAACCGGCGGAGACTTCCTCGGCATCAGAAAAGCTGTTTGTGACGCCATTTCCTTGCCGGTCGGATCCGTTCCGTTGTACCAGGCATTCATCCAGGCCGCAGAAAAATACGGCTCCATCGTCCACATGACAGAAGACGAACTTTTCCAGGCAACAGAAGACCAGGCAAAAGCAGGTACCTGTTTCATGGCTATCCACACCGGTATCAACCAAATCACACTTGACAGATTGAAAAAGCACGGCAGATACGGCGGTCTCTGCTCACGCGGCGGCGCTTTCATGAGCACCTGGATGCTCCACAACGAAAAAGAAAACCCGCTTTTCGCTCAGTTCGATTACCTTTGTGAAATCTTAAAAGAACACGAAGTTTGTCTCTCAACCGGTAACGGTATGCGCGCAGGCGCCGTCCACGACGCAACCGACCGCGCACAGGTTCAGGAATTAATCATCAACTCCGAATGCGCTGAAATCGCACACGACAAATACGACCTCCAGGTCATCGTCGAAGGTCCCGGACACGTTCCGCTCGACCAGATCAAGACAAACGTTCAATTAATGAAAGTCATGAGCAACTACAAGCCTTTCTATATGCTCGGCCCGCTCGTTACAGACATTGCACCCGGTTACGACCACATTACAACCGCAATCGGTGCAGCAGTTTCCGCATCCTACGGCTGCGACTTCCTCTGCTATGTGACACCTGCCGAACACTTGGCTCTTCCCAACATTGATGATGTTATCACCGGCGTCAAAACCTCCAAGATTGCCGCCCACATCGGTGACATGATCCGCCTCGGCAAGAGAGACGAAGACTTGGCAATGGCTCGTGCAAGAAGAGATCTCGACTGGAACAAAATGTACGAAATCGCAATCGACGGAGAACACGCAAAAGCTGTCCGCGACAGCCGCGCACCCGGCGACGAAGATGCATGTACAATGTGCGGCGACTTCTGCGCACTTAAAATCGTTAACCAGCACTACGACCTCTCAAAATAACGCTGATTGAGCAAATTTAAGGATTTGTTCGATCATAAAAACAATTCCTCATCAAAACGTAAACAAACAGAGAAGGAGGACCCCATCTCCTTCTCATTATTTTACATCCACCTCGATGCTATTGTTTTTTGAACGGTTTGATGTTTACTATTTTTCGACATTTTAGAGGTTTTTAGACATTTTTATGATTTTACAATATTTTAGATATTTCTACGATATTTTTTACAGTCCTCATCCTCTTTTCAAACCCATTTCGCCATCGCGCGCAAGCCGCTCCGCTTTCTTGATATTTGAAAAATATGTTCTGCATTTTTTGAAATTTAAGAAAAATATCTGCAATTTTTACAACTCAAAAAAAGATAAATCACGTTTTAAAAAATAAAAAATATAAAAATAAGAACGAATGAATCAGAACTGATCGTATTCTGTTTCCTGTTCTTTCTGCGTTCTTTTAATTGCTTTCAGTGTTTTTCTGTGAAGTGTTGCATTTACATCAGCAACAAATCCTGCGGTCAGCAGCAAGGCACCCAGTCCGGCAAAGAAGAAGAATGCTGTTCCGAGCATGGAGCTGTGCCACGTAATGAACGGGTGAACTGCAATGAGAAGCAATGCAATGATGAATGAAAGCAGACTCCAAACACCGAAGAAAAAGATCGGGTTGTAGAAACGGGAATATTTGTAAATCGCCATGCTGATCCTGTAACCATCGCGAATCGGGTGAAGTTTTGTTTCCACTTTTTCGGGACGCGGCAAATAGGTAATCGGGATTTCAATAACTCTTTGCTCTTTGATCAGGCATTCGACTGCGATTTCTGTCTCAATAACGAACCCGTGCTGCTTTAAATCCAATGCTTGAATCGATTCGCGCGTAAAAGCGCGGTAGCCTGTTAAAATATCTTTTAATCCGGATTTAAAAGCGCGGCGGAAGAACCAATTGATCATGCGGTTTCCGGCCAGGTTCAAAGTTGTAAACGCGCCGGGCGTTCTTCCTGCGATTCTATTGCCGGCGACATGATCTGCTTTGCCTTCCAAAACAGGGTAGAGTAAAGTGTGGATTTCTTCGGGAAGTTCCGTGCCGTCGCCGTCAATCATGACGATGTATTTTTCCGTGATGCTTTCAAAAGCCTGAATCATTGCCTGACCTTTGCCTTTGCCGCTTTGAATCACAACGCGGGCGCCGGCAGCTTCAGCGACTTCTCTTGTTTTGTCTTTGCTGTTGCCGTCATAGACCAAAATGTTGTGGTAGCCGACGTTTTTGAAGCCTTCAATCACATCTTTGATTGCGCCTTCTTCATTGAGAACGGGAATAAAAATGCAAACATCGTTTTTGTCAAAAATTAAATTACGGTCTTCAGTCATAAAAATCCCAGTAAAATGTTTTTAATGCTGCATTTCGCAGCATAATTTTTTAAATAAAAATAAAATCAAAGAAAGTAAAAAGAAAAAGGACAAGAGACTTACAAAAGTCCCATGTTGTCCAACTGTTCGCGAACGACTTCAACACCGCGTTCGCAGTCATTCGGGGTTTTGCCGCCGGTGACAACGAGTTTGCCGGAGCTGAAAATCAAAACGACAACTTTCGGGTCGCTGATTCTGTAAACAAGACCCGGGAACTGCTCGGGTTCGTATTCAATATTTTCAAGACCGAGACCGATTGCGATTGCGTTAAGGTTTAAAACAGCTTTAAGGTCGGCGGACGCGACAATGTTCTGAACTGCAATGTCCGGGTTTTCGATTGTCTTAATGCCGATTCCGTTTAATTTTTTTGCCATGTTGCCGATAACAGTATGAACATCAGCGACATTTTTTGCGCCTGTACAGACGACTTTTCCGGATGTGAAAACCAAAAATGCGGCTTTCGGATCAGAAACGCGGTAAACGAGACCGGGGAATTTCTGTTTGTTGTATTCGGCTGTCTGGAATTTTTCAACAATCAAGTTTAAGTCAAATTCTTCCGCCAATTTTGTAGAGGCGACAACGTTTTCAATTTTCAGGTTTGAGTCACTCATAATGATTACCGTATGCGATTTTTAATGTATAACTGTCAGTTTATAATTTCATAATAAATATCTGTAAATATTTGTTAATTCTAGAATTCATTTTTCTTGAATCAATGCGGATATTCTTAAACGCTTATCAAGTATATAAAGGGTATATATAGAGTTTATAAAACATTCGATTTATCATTTCCTAAAAGTCAAGTAAATTGAATAAGCGCTGTTTGAAAATGAACAAAAAAACGGGGGGGTGTTTTATAGTTCTTTTGAAAAATTGGGGCAGCTCGCGCGTGGTGGCAGCGGCTGCTGCAAATGGCAACTGTGGCAGCAATAGCAAACGGAAACAATAGGTAGCAATGGTAAACGGAAGCGGTAAGTAGCAGTAACAGTATTCATACAAGCTTTATTCTTAAGCCATCGGCGCTTCACAAAAACCGATTAAACGATAAAATGCAGCTTCATTCTCTCCATCTTCTTTTTGGAAAATCAATGTTTTCGTATATGATTTTTTTAGGAATGTGTCAAAATAAACAACAACGGCGTTTTCCAATGCGGTTTTCCATTTTTCTTCTGAAGTCAATTTTGTTTCAGTCGGCTGGTCATTAAAGTTTTCAAGTTCATCCGTTTCTTCTTTTTCATCGATGTCGGGGAGGTCGGCTTCCCATTTTTCAACTTCTTTTTGGTCGGCATCAGCGGAAAAGGAAGCGAATTCTAAAACATTTTTTGAAGCGCAGATCTCTTCTTCTTCGATATCATCGTCGTCAATTGAAATGCGCCAAGTTAAGCCTTCCGCTTCCAGTATTTTTTGAATTTCTTCTAAAGAAGAGAATGTTTCGTCAATTTCCATGATTTCAATTGACGCTTTTCTACTATATTACAATTAACGAAATTTAAAGTGAAATGAAAAATAAAAAAGAAACGCAAAGCTCTGACGTTTGAAATATTTAGAAAAGCGACGAGAGGGGGATTTGAACCCCCGAGTTGCATGGCAACACAGGATTAGCAATCCTGCGCCCTACCGAGCTAGGCTATCTCGTCAAATGATTTATGACTTTTAAATCTCTCCCATAAAAGAAAGACGAATATTTAATGCTTACCGTCTGTTTTGATTTCTTCGATAATGGAAAAAAGGTGAGCACGCTTCGGTTCGATACATCTTCCTTAAGCAGTCTCCGAAAACTCTCCTCCGCCCCGCAATCCCGCAAGCGACTGTTGTCCGCGGTAAGTCTGCTCCCTTCCGGGCCTGGACCGGTTCCCACGATTAAGAAAGCCGAACCAAAACTCCTTTTGTCTCGGCAATCACCACATTCCCAGCAGGACGAGGTTTCAACGTTAAGATTTCGGACTTGGCATAAAGTCAATGCACCTGGCCTTAGCTTCGTCACCCGCGTATCGGCGATTTCGGGTTACAAGCGACGCCTAGCTGCCCTGACTAGCCCACCGAGTAAAACATAAGTGCGGTATAATTTATAAGCCTATCCATTTTAAAAACAATCAATTTGCTTTCTAATTCCGTATGGGGTCAGGTTGCCGTTTGTACTTGGAGTCAGGTTTTAGTTACCGATTGGAGGGAGGTGTTTGCTTCTAATTGGTTCAGTTTTTAGTTTGCAGTGGGAGGGAGGTGTTTACTGGAAAATCGCTTCGCGATTTTTGCGGCTGCCGCCGCTGTAATATATAAACCGCCGCGCGCGCGACCCGCT
>JAJDHP010000011.1 GCA_030266245.1 Methanimicrococcus sp. OttesenSCG-928-J09 | reverse complement strand
AAAAAGAATACAAAAAAACGCAGCTTATTTTTCATTTATTTTCAAAAAAATGCAGCAGCTCGCGCGCGGAAGTTGCTGCCAAAAAAGAATTGCAAAAAAAGAAAATAATTAAATAACCGGCAGGTGCCGGTTAGATAAATAAAAATAAATAAAATCAGTCTATGCATTTGATTTTATTAAAACCAAGGAAAAAGGTCCCTTTCTCATTCGATTTTTCAAATTTGTAGACTTCGCGGATATAATCGTCGCTGGGGGTTGAAGGAGAACCTAAAACCGCTTCTTCGACTTCAATTTCACCTAAATCGCAAGGTTTTGGCGGCAGCACAACAATTGGTTTTCCGGTGTTGCCGGCGGTTTTTGCTTTGTTCATAATGAAAGTGCCCATAACTAAATAATCCGGATTGTTTTCATAATTGCAGACATCGGATTCGGCACAGTCAAAGCCGATAATTTCGCCGCCCTGCGTCATAATGACATTCGGCGGTTCCGGCCAAACATATTCTTTGTTTGTTGTAACACACAAAATATGCTCTCTTTTGAAAACTTCGGCGATTCCTTGATTGTCGCCTTCGCCCATACCCATTAAAACATTTCCTTTCGCTTCTTCTTCCAGCTGCTCAATCGCTTTTTTATCGGTTTCAGTTAAAACAAATACTTCTTCAACGCCTTTGACCTGAAGCATGTATTCCTTAACTGTTTTAACCAATTCATCTTGAGTACTGCAGTCACACACTGACATAATAATCCTCCATTCTGATGAAAATAAATAACTTAAAATTGGATATCACAATATCGTTTTTCTTCTATTTAAAAATAGCAATTCGTTCATTAAAAAATTAGTATAATTTGAATAACAAAAAAATCAAAAACAAATAATGTCCATTAAAAACAAAAGAAGTCAGAATAAATGAACATGAAACTTTTTTAAATTAAAGCTTCAAAATTAAAGTTTCAAAATTAAAGTTTCATTTCAATAATTTCGGCGTTCTCAACCGTTTTTTGAATCATTTCATCAATATCAAATGAAAATTTATCTTCTTCTGAAACAGCCGCCGTTAAGATGGCTTTCACTTCAGGTTTTTCGGGAACCGCTAAACATTCTTTTTCACCGTCGCCGCTTGATTGAATTGAATTTTCAAACGTACCGATTTTCTGAGCAATATCTACAATTTCCTGCTTGTCAAAAGCCAGCAGCGGGTGATAAAGTGGTAAGCTGAGACCATATGTTTCTGAAAGCATATTTTCAGCTGTCTGTGACGCAACCTGCCCGAGTGAAGAGCCGGTAATGATTCCGCTCGCCTTTTCTTTTTCCATAACGGCACCGGCAATTCTAAACATAAAACGCTTGCACATCAGGCAAATATTTTTAGAATAGGTGGTCTGCATCATTTTTTCCATATATTCGCCGTTTTTGATACGGTAAATTTTTTGCCGTCTTCCGGGCATCCATGAAAAAAGAATTTTAGCGTTCTCAATTGCTTTTTTTGAAACAATTGACCCGGCATACTGTTCATTATCAAAAAAGACGGGAACAATTTCAATGCCGCGCTTCATCATCATCCAAGCCGCAACCGGAGAATCAATGCCGCCTGAGAGCAGAACAACCATTTTACCCTGCGTTCCGGTCGGGAAGCCGCCCGGCCCTTTTACTGTTCTTGAATAAACATAAGAATGAGTTTGGCGAACCTCGACAAAAACTTCTTTATCGGGATTTGTTAAATCAACAGCCGGCGTTTTTCCGGCTTCAAGCAATTTATTCCAAATCGAATCGCCGCACATACGCGCGATTTCATTAGATGTAAAAGTATGATTTCCGGAACGGCGCGCTCGAACTGCATATGTGTCGCCGTCTTCAATCATTTTTTCGCCAAGGTCGGCACATAATGAAACAATTTCAGACGGCTCGGATGAACAAATATGAGCAGGAGATACGCTGACAACACCGAAAACACGCGCTGCCGCGTCAACAGCTTTCGGGTCATTGGAATGAATAAAAATGCGGCCGAAATCTCTTTGAATTTTTGAAAAAGAAACGCCGTGATAATCAAGCATTTGCTGAATATTGTTTTTTAAAATCTGTTCGTACCGATCGCGGACACCTTTGCTTTTGAGCGACAGCTCACCGTAGCGAACAATAATAATTGTGCTTTCCATTTCCTCTGTTTTGTTATTTTCGATAACAGAGTCAGATTCGGTCGGCAAAATTGACATATTTTATTCCTGATATCCTTTATTTTTTCTCAAAACGATATTAATCACATCGATATGAATCACATTTTTTCGTAAATGTAATTAACGGAATTTAAAAAAACAACAAAACAGAAAAAATAAATCAGTAGCCCGGCACGGATTCGAACCGAGGTTACAGGATCCAGAGTCCCGTATGATTGACCACTACACTACCGGGCTTCGTTGTTATGAGAATTAAACGAAACCTACTAATGTAAAATCCTATAAATACTTTTCCGCCCGATTGTTATTTTAATAGAATTTAACAGAATTTTTCGTTAAAAATTGAGGAGAATTGATTTTTGAAAATGTTAGTCTAATTCCTCATTATTTTCTAAAATCGCTGTCCACCACCAGCGTGCCATGTCCATTAAATCTTTTGAAAACTGTCCTGAAAGATGATATTTTTGATTCTTAATGCTGATCAGTCCGGCGCCTGTCAATTTATTTCTCATTGAATAAAATGAAGCGCGGTTGACATCCAAATACTCCAAAACCATTTGCCATTCTTCCGTTCGCAGCGGATTTCCTTCTTTTTGGCGCGATTCAACCAAATTTAAAAATTTTTGGCCGCGGATAGCAGTTGCATCTTCCTGAAACAGGCGCCGCATTAAACTGTAATACGGATCTCTTGAGCTGCTGACTCTCGCGCTTGATTCCGAACGGATAACAATGGTTGTTGCTGTTTTTGGAGCATTTTTTACAATAGACATAACAGCTTATTGGTTTCCTTTGTTCTTATTTCTTTTTAATAATGTCTAAAAAAGTGAAAGTCATATGTTGTTTTTTCGTTTATTTTTGAAAAATTGAAGCAGCTCGCGCGCGTGGACGGAGCAGCAAACCAAAAACAGCGAGTAAAACTAAAAACAGCGAGTAGCAACAGTAATTGATATAATAATGAATAAAAAAATGAATAAAAGCAAAATGTTGATACCTAAAGGTATCCGTTAATAAAAAGAGTATTTGTTTAAAACTATGATCGAAGCGCTTGCAATCGATTTGTGGCTTTTTCGATTAAACGGCGCTGACCGATCTCAAACAAGTATCTATTATAGCGACATATTCATCTTTTACAGTGTAAACCGTCGGCGACTTGTAGGATTCCTTATGGGATTTTAAAATACCGACTTTTGACTGAATATATCCAATCATCGACGCGACTTCATTTTTGGTAACATCAAATTCTTCTGACAGCATGTCATGAATTTGACTGACCGTGAATTCTTTAACCTTAATAAAAAGATTTAAGAATTTTTTCCGGTAACCGTTTGTGTCGGCCGCGATGAATTGTTCAAGACGGGACATAATATTTTCTTTCAAAGACATATTTGATACCTCTGAAAATGGTATAAAACAATTTGAATCGGAATATTATAGGAAATGATAGTATATCATAGATTTTTTTCAAAAATTTCAGTTTTTGTCCAAAAATCTCCTATAATAAGATTCAATAGACTGCATCATATAAAAACTTATCATAAAAACAGAAGAAATATACGCAAATGTTCACCAAAATATTCATCAAAGTTAACAAAAATATTGAAAATATTGAAAATACATTTAAAAACTTCCAAGAAAAACAATTAACCAGCCGTTTTTTTACTAAAAAAAATCAAACAATTTTTCAAAAAGCAAATCATGGTAAAATCAGTGATTTTTTTGCCGGATTTATTTTCTCAGGCAATAAATGATTTCAGATCATTTTTTCAAAAAAATATGAATTATGAAATATTTGTTATTTCATTTTGGACAAAGTTTTAAAATTTCCTAAATATAAATTTTAATTAAATTATATTTATTATAATTTAAAATTACCGAAATAAATATAGAAGACATTGGAATAAATTAGAGAATGTTGGTGTATCTTAATTAAAATTCATATATATTTATATAAATCAAAATACATTTGACAGTATAGACGATTTGATTCAAAATCATAGCTAAAAACATAGGGTAATTTTTGGTCGAAAAACGGTTTGTTACCACCTTTTTATCCAAAAAAAGAGGAATAAAATATTTTTTTTCGGATTTTTTCTAAACTTTTCTGAAAGATTTTTTAAATGAACTAATTCATTCTAATGACTATATGATTGAAATTTACAAACCTAAAATTTTCGTCAAAAAATGGGTTTTTCTAAAATCAATCATTCAATAGACTTTATGAATATGGTGTTTTTGAACGATTTAATGCCTATTTACGGCAAAAAAGAATATTTGAAAACATTTCATTAAACAAAAACATCTTATTCATATTGTGTTTAGAATGGCTCGATTATTTCCAAAATTTAAATTATTTTGAAACCGGATATTTTTAAAATGACTTGTAAAGAAAAATTAAAAAAATCAAAATTTTAGTTTAAAATGAATTTAAAAAACAAATTATTATAATAAAATGCATATTATTTTAAAACTTTAAAATTTGAATTTTTGAAGTGAATAAAATTTTAGATCATTTTAATTGGAATTACTTTTATCATTTTTAAGAGAAGTTAAAGAGGAAATACAGATACTACAATATACATTTTTAATCGAATTTTTAGTACAAAATAATCTACACGAACCAAACAAGAAAAGTCAATAGAATTATAGATGTTTAAGTATCTGCTTTGACTAATAATTTATACATCTTTATATAAATTAATCAAAATATTATTATATTATAATCCTTGAAATTAAAATGTCAGATTTATTCACGTCAAAAATTACAATTCTTTTTCTTTTTCCGTTACAAAACAAAATTATATATTTAATTCGGTACCAATATCACTATTAGATTTATCATTATTTCAGTTGTTAAGTTATTATAAAAATATAAAAAAGCAAAAACAAAAATAAAAAACTTAAATTAAAAAATAAAATTAAAACGAAGAACGGTGGTTAGAATGATTTCCGAAACAAATCCGGTGTTCCCGGAAGAGACCGATTATAAAGAACTCATAAAAGAATACAGCGAAGAGCTTGGAATACTTCAGCGTGAAGCTAAGGATTTAGAGATTCCTATTATTATCGTTTTTGAAGGTTGGTATGATGTTTTCATCGGCGAAATCATTAACCGCCAAATTCTGCCGCTGGATTCGCGTGGTTTTGACTTCCATTTTACAGATGCGCCGACATCGGAAGAGAATAAAAAACCGTTCATTTTCAGATTCAGTCAAAAAATACCGCCGAAAGGCAAAATCGCCGTCTTCGATCGCAGCTGGTATATGCGCGGTTTGATCGAATATCTTCTGAACGAATCGAATGTTTTCGGCTGCTCTAATTTATCTTTGAAAACGAATCTGGAAGCCATTTTAACGGAACCGGCCAGCAAAAACAGTATCAATTCCCCCAAATTTAACACGCTCATTAATACAATTAACCAATTTGAAAAAACATTAACGGACAACGGCACATATATTATCAAAATTTATTTGGGCGCCAGGAAAGAAAAACGCATGGAAAGCCGCAAGATGTGGGAAAAGATCATTCCATATGATATTGATAAACGCTCAACTGAAAAAATATACAAAAAGGATGTTCATGTTTTAAAAGAAGTTATTGAACAGACAAATACAGAATATGCGCCGTGGAATCTTTATTTTGTTGATAAGGATTTAGATTTGGCAACCGTCAGTACAATGAAAATCCTGATGGATGAAATGAAAAAAGCCATCTTCGATGCAAAATCCAAACAAATAATAGACCGGGAAAGAGCGGAAACGTGTGCGATTGAACAAGCTGCGGCAACATCCTCAACCGATAGTAATGTAAATAATATAAATTCAGCTTGCGAGATGCAGAAGCCGGCACGAGCCGGTCCTCTTGATAAAGCAGATTTGACAAAATCATATTCAAAAAAGGAATATAAAGAGAAATTAAAAAAGTATCAAAGAAAACTTTCGTTCTCTCACTACTCATTATATATGAACAAAAAGCCGATGGTTTTGGTTTTTGAAGGCTGGGACGCTGCCGGCAAAGGCGGAAGCATTAAACGTATTGTTCAGGCAATGAACCCGCGTTACTACCGCGTGATTCCGATTGCGTCGCCGACAGTTGTTGATAAAAAATATCATTATTTGTGGCGCTTTTTAGACGGCATTCCGCCGTGCGGCAAAACTTCCATTTATGACAGAAGCTGGTACGGCCGCGTGATGGTGGAGCGTATTGAAAACTTCTGCGCGAAAGACGAATGGCAGCGCGCTTATGAAGAAATCAATGATTTTGAAAAAGCAATGACAAACTCCGGCGTTATTGTTATTAAATTCTGGATGCACATCAGCAAGGAAAAACAATATGAACGATTTACCGCCCGCTCTTTAAATCCGCTCAAGCAATGGAAATTAACGGATGAAGACTGGCGCAATCGTGAAAAATGGGACGATTATTACGAAGCCGTCAATGAAATGATTGAAAAAACAAGCACTGAAAAGGCTCCTTGGGTTGTCGTTGAAGCCAATGACAAATATTACGCCAGGATCAAAGTTTTAAAAACCGTTGTGAAGCGTATTGAAGAAGAGCTTGGCAGCGAAATGGAAGAAATGGATTTGAATTTCCGCTTGTAAACATGTAAATACAAGTTCAAGAAGTGTAAATTCTACATTTTTCTTTTATTTTTTTTAGTTTATTTAATTTAATTTTTAACTTAATTTAACTTTTTAACTTAATTTAACTTTTAGCTTTTTAACTTTTTAATTTTTATAATTGGTGTCAAAATGAAAATCGGATTTATCGGTATGGGAAACATGGCATCAGCCATTGCTGTCGGTCTTATGCGTTCAAAATTTATCGACGGCAAAGACGTTTTTGTTCACAGCCGAACATATGAGCGTATTCAGCCGCTTATTGAAGAATACAATTTCAATTTTGAAAAATCAAACTCTGATGTCGCTGCTCAATCTGATATTATTATAATCGGCGTGAAACCTGATGTTATGGAAAAAGTTGCCGCCGAGCTTCAAAAAACAAAAACTGCCGACGAAAAAGTAATCGTTTCAATCGCAGCCGGCTGGAGTTTTGAAAACCTAAAAACTCTTTTTCCCCAAACACGATGCCTTTCCATCATTCCGAATGTTTCCGTAAAAGTAAACGCCGGTGTTTCAATTATAGAGCAGCAGACTGATTTAGAAAACGATGAGCTGTCTTTTGTTACAGAAATGTTTGAAAAACTCGGAATGGTCAAAATGCTGCCGGCTGAGCAAATCGGAATCAGTACAGCAATCAGCGGCTGCGGTCCTGCTTTTGCGTTCATGTTTATTGAAGCGCTGGGTGATGCCGGTGTTCAAAACGGTTTAAGTCGGGAAGATGCGTACGCACTAGCTGCTCAAATGCTGCTCGGATCGGCCGAACAGTTTTTAGAAACAAAAGAGCATCCCGGTAAATTAAAAGACAGTGTTTGTTCGCCCGGCGGCTTAACAATTCAAGGTGTAGCGGCGTTAGAAGAAGAAGGTTTCAGAAACGCGGTTATCAAAGCAGTATCGGCTTGTCAAGAAGTGAAAAAGGAATAATATCTTGTATTCGTTTTTTCATTTTTTACATTTTTTATATACATTTTTTCAATATTTACATTTTTTCATATACATTTTTTCAATTTTTGGATAAACCCAAACATCCATTTTTTTAAATTTTTCAAATCCAAACGCCCCTTTTCTAAAATCTAAAAAGACAAATCTCATCGAAAATGGCGTTTTCCTTTTCAGATTTTTGATTAAAAGACGATGTTTCGTTTTATAAATTAGAGATGTATCTACTGCACTCGAATAAACTATAAACAGATTTAAATTTCTATTTAATTTTTCTAATTACATGTACCTGCCAATGCAAAACTAATTGCCACTGCCACCTTACCGATTCCGTTTGCTGCTGCTACCTTACAGATTCCGTTTGCTGCTGCTACCTTACCGATTCCGTTTGCTATTGCTACCTTACCGATTCCGTTTACCACTGTTACCTTACCGATTCCGTTTACCACTGTTACCTTACCGATTCCGTTTACCACCGTTACCTTACCGATTCTGTTTTGCTATTGCTGTCGGCAGTCCGCACGCGCGTTCAGCATTATTTTTAAAATCTTTTTGAAAAACGCCCTATTATTTTTAAAAAATTAAAAGAAAAAAGTGAACAAAAATAAAAAAAGAAAAGAAAAGGAAACTGAAAAAGCAGTCACTTCAAACAACTTTCACTTGCATTCCTTCAAGAACATCAAGTGTTTTTTGATGAAGCTCGGGATCAAATGAAGCACAGAGAGAGCTGTCAACAATGATTTGAGCGTTCGGCCAAGCCGCCTGGAAAACACAAACGTTTGAAAGAACGCACATATTTGTAACAAGACCAACCATTTCAATTATTTCAATATCGGTGCCTGCTTTTTGAAAAAGATCAAGCATTTTTTCAGGAGAGACGCCGAAAGTCGTTTTGCAAAGCTCATATACCAGAACATTTGCATCCGTTTTTGCTTTTACTTTTGATTTTTTTGCTTTTTGAATGGCGTCTCCGGTTTTTCCGTATAAATCCCAACCGGGTGTTTCAATAATTGTATGCGGAACCGGCAGCGCTTTCCCTTCTCTTGTATTGAGATAATCCTGTGAATGCGTATCCATTGTATAAACAATAACAGAATCACCGGACTCAGCCGCTTGTTTTACTTTATTTGCAATGCCCTCATCCAAAAGTTCCGCACCGGGAAAGCCGATTGAGCCGTCAACAAAGTCTTTTTGATAATCAACGACAACTAACATTTTTTTCATAATCAATCTTCAGAGTTAAATTATAAATTCATTTTGTTTTGCTTCATTCTGTTTTATTTTATCTTTTTAACAACGGGAATCCAAATTTCGCTTTTATAATCCGCTTTTGTTATATCCGGGCTTTCATTCCATAAAATTTCCGGTCCGTCACATAACTCATAATCAGAAAGAGAAAGCCATTCGGAATAAATACGTGCCCAAGTATCCTGTAAAGCATCCGGAAATTTGCCGCTGACAGAAAAAACAGCCCATGTGTACGGTTTAACGTATAAACTGTCATAAACTGCATTTCCGTCATTTTCAACAGTTCTCTCGGAAAGTGATTTGGATGAAGCAACACCAATAAACTGATCAAGCTCGCTTCCTTCTTGCGTCCTGTCCGAAAAATTAACAGAAACATTCAGCATTCCTTTCGGTTCCGTGTCGGATAAATTTTTCAGCTCGTCAATAATTTCCGGCGTTAATTTTTCATAAACGGACTCCATTTGTGTATTAATGCCGTTAAAGATAAGCGTAATCCGCTTTTTAAAACCGATAACGTAAAACGCTTCTTTCTCGACAATTCTGTATTTCATTTTAGTTCCTCCTTTTATTGTTAATTGAAATGTCATCGGTGTAAAGATTTTTATCAATGAATCAGTCTCCCGCGCTTTAGATGGAGCGGTTCCATGAAACAAATGAAAAGCTTTTGTAAATGCATCGGGAGACTCATAACCCAATTCAAGCGCCAAATCTGCAATTTTAATTTCTTCCGCCCTCAGCCTTTCAGCAGCGTTGCTTAATTTTCTTGAACGAATGTATTCACCAAGCGGCATTCCTGCCAAAAATGAAAACACTCTCAGAAAATGATATTCAGAGCAGCCGGCAATTTCAGCAGCTTTTGAAAAATCAACATCAAGAAGCAAGTTGTTTTCAATATATTCCATTGCTTGGTTCATTTGTTCTAAAGAATTCATTTTTTCACCAAAATAAAGCAGCTCTCAAAACAATAAAAAGGTTCGCCCGTTATTTTTATTTCAGATTATGACGGATCATTTTACTTATTCGGAAAATGAAATAAAGTAAAAATAAAAGGAAATTGAAATAGATATAACAAACTGAATTAATTAACAAAATAAAACGGATTACAAAAATACACCAAAAAAAATTAATTAAAGTTAAATTAATTGAAATGAATTAAAAACAATAAAATAAATCAAAATAAGCAAATTACATGAAAATAGCCTTAAATCAATTAATTATTAAAAAATAATCTAAAATTGACTAATTGCAATAAAATAACTCGAAATTAATTAATTGCAATAAAATAATTCAAAATTAACGAATTGTAATAAAATAATCCAAAATTAATGAACTTTAATAAAATTATTCTAAATTCATTAATTTACTAAAAATTAACTTAAATTAATCAATTTAGGAAGATAAAACAATAAAAATAAAAACATAAAATTCAATCAAAATCATGCTTCATTTTCAATCTTATCTAATTTTCCGGTATGCGGATCAATTAAAAACCCGTAAACATTAATATCGGGTGAAATCAGCGGGTGATTTTTGATTAAGGAAACGGTTTCGACCACAGAAACAACAGGATTTTCAAAACCACTCAGCCATTGCTGAATATCAATCCCGTCAGAAAGAACGGCATCGATTTTATCTTGAGTGATTCCGTTTTCTTCCATTTTCTGAAGTAATTTTGAAGTATCAAGACCTTTCATACCACAACCGTAGTGGCCGATAACCATAATTTCCCGAACGCCGAGCTCATAAATCGCCACCAGCAAACTTCGCATTACACTGCCGTAAGGATGTGTAATCATGGCGCCGGCGTTTGTAATAATCTTAATGTCGCCGTTTTTAAAATTGAGCGCCGCCGGCAGCAATTCCGTCAGCCTTGTGTCCATACAGGAAAGAACAGCAATTCGTTTCGCAGGAAATCGCGTTGTATCAAACGATTCATATTTTTTCCCGTCGACAAAATTTTGATTATATTCCAGTATTTCATTAATAAGCGACATACTTTTCTCTCCTTTTTAAAAACAGACGCAAGAAAAAAATAAACCTGCGAATTTTCAAAACAGACGGCTCAGCCTTTCCTTTTTGGCTTGAAACGATGACGTCTGCACTAATTTAATAATTAAACGAGTTGGAAAGAAAGAATAAGAACATAATCAATTATAAATTTTCGTATAAATGTTCTATTAAAAAGAAAAAAAGATTAAATTTCAAAAAAGAACGGTGAAACGACAAATAATTAGAACAAATGTCGTTTCACCCGTTTTTATTAAATTTTTATCAAATCTTTACAATTTTACAGGATTTTTATTAAGTTTTTGTCAAACAATATTTTAATCATATCTGCCGTATTTTTCGGCTGCGTCCACCATTGCCATTAATTTAATGGGATCCGCGTCAACCGGAAACTCGCAGCCCGGAGCAAGAACAAATCCGGAAGGAGAATTCTTGCCTTCTTCAATTGTTTTTTTGCAGATTTCCATGATTTCTTCATAAGAATGATTCAGGAAAAGCGGCGGATTGATATTTCCGCAAACAACATCATGATTTCCGAATGCTTTGATTTGGTCTTTGATAGGCGTTTCAGGTCCGAAAATCCAGAAATATTTTCCCGACCAATTCAGCTCTTCCCTCAATTTCGCATAATATGGGAGATTCAGATTTTGATTGGCGCACGGATGCATAAGCACTGTTTGGATTCCCAACTCTTTAACATGACTGTGAACTTTTTTCATGTACGGATAAGCAAAATCTTCAAACATCTGCGGCGGAATCATATTGTTTGATTCAGTCGGTCCGCCGTCAAAGGGCATGAGATGTTCAGCTCCGTATTTATCCGCGAAATAATCTAAGGCGTTGATATACATGTCACTGACTTTATTCAGAAGGAGGTGAACAGCTTTCGGTTCTTCAATCAGCCACATTAAAAATTCAGATGTGTTGGCAATTACTGAAGCTGAAGTAAAGTTGCTGCCCATCTGTATTGTAACAGGCATTCCAAGTTCAAAACACCGTGATGCGACGCGGTCGGCAATGCCGTATGCGCCCGGTAATTCTTTGTCAAAACTCGGCACTTCAAGTTTTTCAATATCTTCAACAGTAACGACCGGATGCTTTTTCACATAAGGAGCGCCTTCACCTTTTTTATATGGGAAGCCAATTTCTCCGCCAAATTCCCATGCGCCGCAGGAAGCGTAGCCGTACATCGGCGTCTGTTCATAACCGTGAAGTCTCATAGCTGCGAATTGCGCTTCAAAACACTTGTCTCCGTCAGCATAGAAATCACCGAGTGAAATTCCGGTAATTTTAGTACTATATCCCGAAATAAAAGGAACAACGGGTACACGATCAGGCTTTTGTCCTGAAACCAAAACGCCCATGCGCTCTGCGGATGTCATTTTATTTGTCATAAAATTTTACCTCCGTTTAATTCCGTTTTTTCGTTTTTCAATTAAACTATATGTGGCCGACGATATAAATAAGCGAGCAATAGTAAGAATCAATAAGAATCTAAAAAAAAGGGATAAACAGATACATGAATGCAGGGGACGGGATTCGAACCCGCGAATCTCTACAGAACAGGGTCCTAAGCCCTGCGCCTTTGACCAAGCTCGACAACCCCTGCAAATGAATTAAAAAAGTCGGTCAAATTATAGAATGAAAAATAAAAGATAAAGAAAACGGAAT
Source organism: Methanimicrococcus sp. OttesenSCG-928-J09 (assembly GCA_030266245.1). Classification (GTDB taxonomy): domain Archaea; phylum Halobacteriota; class Methanosarcinia; order Methanosarcinales; family Methanosarcinaceae; genus Methanimicrococcus. Next base: position 17,663 of record JAJDHP010000011.1, on the reverse strand, counting down.
CACGTTCCGCTTTCAGGTTTTTTTGTAATTTCTTCTTCTGTAAAATAACAGGCAGGATCGTCGCCCCAAACGTTTCCGGTCACGGCTTCGGCGCGGACGCGGAAGTTGCCGTTGCAGACCTGCAGCCATTGGCAGCGTGCGCATTTGGGTGCGTTTTCTCGCAGCAAATCTTTTCTGTCTTTTAAACCGGCCATAAGCGGATCGCTTGTGTCGGTCCAGATTTCAGAAAACGGTCTTTCGCGGATGTTGCCAAACGTGTGGTGGCGCCAGAATTGATCGGCATGAACATCGCCATTCCAGGAGACACAGCCGATTCCGATACCGGTTGAATTGCCCTGATTCATTTCCAAAAGTTCGTAAACATCAGCAGCGCGTTCGGGATTTTCTTTTAACAGGCGCATGTAAATGTAAGGTGCATCACAGTGATTATCCACCGTCAAAACTTCGGCGGGGAAGCCTTTTGCGTGAAGCTCGGCGGTTTTGTCCATGATTAAATCAACGACTTTTCGCGTCTCTTCGTGCGTTAAATCTTCTTCCACCATTTTACTGCCGCGGCCGGCGTAAACTAAGTGATAGAAACAAATTCTCGGTATTTTTTCGCGTTCCAGGAAATCAAAAATCGCCGGAATTTCATCTACATTGTGTTTGTTAATTGTAAAGCGGAGACCGACTTTTATGCCTTCGTCCTGACAATTTTTAAGACCGCGAATGGCTTCTTCAAAAGCACCTTTGTGACATCTGAATTTGTCATTCACTTCCGGCATGCCGTCAAGTGAAATGCCGACATATGAAAGACCGACTTCTTTGAGCTGTTTCGCTTTTTCTTTTGTGATTAGCGTTCCGTTGGTTGAAATAACGGCGCGCATGCCTTTGTCTTTCGCGTATTGAGCGAGTTCAACCAAATCTTCTCGAAGAAGCGGTTCGCCGCCGGAAAATAAAATGACGGGTGAACCGTATTCGGCCAAATCATCAATAAGCGCTTTCCCCTCTTCCGTTGTAAGTTCCGTTTTGTCTTCAACATTCGGATTGACCGCCTGCGCGTAACAGTGGACGCATCCGAGGTTGCATCTTTTTGTCATATTCCATACGACAACAGGTTTTTTGTCTTTAGAAAACTGAAGCAGATGTGACGGTAACTTTTTTGAATCGCGGTTGTAGCGAAGAGCGTCTGAAGGCTCAACGGTGCCGCAATATAATTTAGAAATACCAATCATGACCCTTACTTATACAATAATCATTAAAAACCTTTCTAGGAAAAATATTAGGCACGCCGATAATTATTCATATTGCCGCTAAGGTTGCTGCTGCCAATTAGAGTCAGGTTGCTGCTGCCAATTAGAGTCAGATTGCTGCTGCCAATTAGAGTCAGGTTGCTGCTGCCAATTAGAGTCAGATTGCTGTTGCCATATGGGTTCAGTTGTTTACTGAAAAATCGCTTCGCGATTTTTAGCGGCTCCGCCGCTGAGTACTCTTATAATTACACTTATTTGATTGTTGTCAGCTTGCCCGCGCGCGCGAGTCGCTGCATTTTTAAAAAATATGATACGAAAAAACAAACCGCGTTTTTGAAAAACAAGATACGAAAAAACAAACCACAATCTTTGAAAAATAAGATCAGAAAAACAAACTGCGTTTTTTAAAAATAAAAAGAGAAAAATGATTTTAGGTTTTTAACCCAAAATCAAATCAGTAAACAGCAAGCTCGTTCATGACATCCGTTTTGGACAAAATGCCTTTCGGAATGCCGTCAACAGTTACGACAAGCTGACCGATATTGTATTTATAGAACAGACGAACAACATCGTAAAGCTGCATTTCGCCGTCGACTGTGATGAGTTCTTTGGTCATGACATCTTTGGCTTTGACATCGAGTTTGTTCATGGCAACCGCTTTTGTCACATCGGTTGTTGTGATGATGCCAACAATTTTGCCGTTGTCTTCAACAGCGGCACCGTGAAGGTTTTTGGCGATAAAGTGGCGGGAAACTTCCTGAAGGTCAAGACCGCTGTTCACGGCAAGCGTGAGCGGTTTCATATAGAATTTGACATTCTTTTTCGGAAGTGAAACCATTTCAGTGATGTTGATTAAAATCAAATTGTTGCTGTCGTCGCGGCCGTAAACTTCACCGCGGACGGTGAGACGGTTGACGGGAGTCGGTCCGACCTGAATTTGGTCGCCTGCATTGAAATCTTTGATGTTGCCGATAATTTTGACAACGCCTTTACATTTTTCAGGATTGCGGACGGTTGTGAATGAAATTTCGGCTGTTGTTGTGTTATTGACAACGGATCCGTTGCGGTAAACAGGAACAAGCATTTCTTCGTCCATCACTTCAATGTCAAGCGCCTGATATGCTTCACCGGTCGGGCGGTAGCCGCCTTTGGGACCGGGTACACCTTCGACAAGACCGAGAGCTTTTAAAAGCTGCATCTGGTTGCGAATTGTGCCGGGATTTCTGTGAATTAAATCCGCGATTTCTTCGCCTTTGACGGCGGATTCTTTCTGGCGCTGCAAGTTAACTAAAGCTGTTAAAATATCTTTTTGAATTGCTGTTAAATCCATGATATCACTTTGTACAGACCCCGCGGCAAAAAAGTAAAGTTTACCGTTTAGTCAGTTGAATTGAGGTGATTAATAATACATAATCAAATATGTAAATTACATTTAGGACATTTATCTATATAAATCCATTTTCGATGGTTTACAAATCAAAGGGATTTAACATAAACTTCACCGACATTTTTATTTATTTTTAAAAATGAAAATAAATCTGTTCACAAATTCATTTTAACGGTTTTGTCGTTTTTATAATCAAAAATTTATGAAAATGATTATTCAATTAAAGACATAAAAAAAGATACAAATTATTACTACTTAAAGATTTCACATAAAAAATAAAATAGAAATGAGAACAAAAAAATAAAAAGGGGAAAACAAAGAGAGAAAAATGGGAAATAAAAAAAGAAAACAGGAAATAAAAAAAGAGAAAAAAGGGAAACAAAATAAAGATGAGATAAGAAAGCTTATCTACTTCATTTATCTATGTAGCGCTTTAAAAGAAAGAAAAGGGAAAAGGTTATTTTATGATTTTTGAAAAAATTAAGACAATTCCGACGTCGGAGGAGCTTTTAGACAAAGCTTACAAACGCGCCGTCAGAACGATGGCCGGCAAGACTATTGACGGTCCGAACACGCGCTGCGAAGCGAATGAGGCGATGCTTTTAACAGCGGCTAATATTATTTCTGACAACTTGGCTTCCATCAATAAAATGTTCCCGAGTTTTGACAATATTTCTCCGTTTTATTATGATTTAGCAGATATTTTAATCGGCGTCGATGATCTCAAAAAGTCGCTGAACAATGTGAAATGGGCCTCTGACAAAATCCATTCGCTTTCCCGCGAATATGTCGGAAAAATCAGAACCAACAAACAAAACCCGGACAAGCAAAGAAAAGAAGCGTTCGGACGCATGAGTTCAATCGTAGATTCAATTAACAAAGACTTGCTGCTTCTCGGTGAAGCCAGAAACGCGCTCCGAAAACTTCCTGATGTTCGTGAAGAGCCGACCGTCATTGTTGCCGGCTACCCGAATGTCGGAAAATCCAGTTTTGTTAAATCTGTGACAAATGCGACGCCTGAAGTTGCTTCCTACCCGTTCACAACCAAAGGCATTCTTATCGGTCACATGGAAAAAAAAGGAATCCGTTATCAAATTATTGACACGCCCGGACTTTTGGACCGCCCGATGTCTGAAAGAAATGAAATTGAACTTCAAGCAATCACAGCACTGCGCCGTCTTGATGCGATTGTTCTCATTCTGATTGATCCGAGTGAAAGCTGCGGCTACAACATTGACGATCAATTAAAACTGGCGCACGAAATCCAAAATCAATTCGCGATTCCGTCAATCATTGTCGCCAACAAAGCCGATCGTGATGAGTTTAAGAAACCCGACGAAATTGAAGACATCATTTCAACGATGACAGGCGAAGGCATTGACGAATTAATTGAAAAATTAATCGGAATGCTGCCGAAGCCTGAGCCGAAATATGATGAAATGCCGCCTTTGAGAGACAGCTTTTGATTCATTAACAATTTCATCTTTTTTCATTTTTATTTCTTATTTTTCATTTTTTAAATTTTTGGAAAAACAAAAACATCGTTTTTAAAAACATTACAAAACAAAAACGCCCCTTTTACAAATCTAAAAAAACAATTTTTATCGAAAAAATGGCGTTTCTCTTTTCTGATTTTTGATAAAAGACGATGTTTAATTTTATTCCATAAATGAAAAGTCCACATTAATTTTCTAATTAATTTTCTAATTAAATGTACCTACCCATGCAAAACTAATTTCCACTTGGAGTCAGGTTTTAGTTGCCACTTGGAGTCGGGTTTTAGTTGCCACTTGGAGTCAGGTTGCTGTTGCCACTTGGAGTCAGGTTGCTGTTGCCAATTGGAGTCAGGTTTCTGTTACCAATTGGAGTCAGGTTGCTGTTGCCAATTGGAGTCAGGTTGCTGTTGCCACTTGGAGTCAGGTTGCTGTTTCCACGTGGAGTCAGGTTTCAATTTTGCAGTGGGAGGGAGGTGTTTATGAGAAATCGCTTACGCGATTTTTGCGGCTGCCGCCGCCGATAAATTTACAGTTACTGCTGCAGGTCACTGCCGGCGGTCCGCACGCGCGAACTGCACAATTTTTTAAAAATTGAAATCAAAAATTAACCAATTGTTTTTAAAAAATAGAAGCAGAAAATCAACCAATTACTTTTAAAAAATAGAAGCAGAAAATCAACCAATTACTTTTAAAAAATAGAAAGCGAAAAGCAATCAGTCATTTTTTGAAAACTGATGAAAAAACAAATAGCATTTTTCAAAAAAAAGAGAGACGGCTGAAATCAGCCGCCATTTCATTTATTTTAATATATTTTAACTGTTTTTTGTTTTTCACATTTTTCGCCATTTATACACAAAATATGAAGCAACAACAATCGTTATTCCGACTAAAATCAAGAAGTAAACAAGAAGAATATCATCCGTTTTTCTACTTTCGTTAGTGGGATCAACAATTTGTTTAAACTGTTCAGTTGACGGCACATATAAACCGGGAGCGCCACTGCCGTCTTTTTTGTCTTCGTTACGATCATCACTATTCTCATCACTATTCTCATTATTTGCATTGTCATTATTATCTCTAATGACAGCGCCGCCTGTACCGCCTCCATTGCTTCCGCCGCCGTCGATATTATCATTGCCATCATCATCGTCATCAACATCGATAAAATCAGCCGGCCTTAAGTGAGAAGCGTCTTCTTCAAGAACAGAACCCTGCCAGATTAAAACGGGAAGCCTGAAATCTTTGGCTGTGTTTTGTTTCCAGTGATTTACACTCCAGCCATTCCAAACAGAATTATTCGAAAAAGTATTCCAAACATCTTCCGAAGCAATAGAAATGCCGTCGTGTTTGAAGTCGCCCGAGAATTCAACATTACTTGTCATGTTCTCCCAACCGTAAATAAATCTAAAGGATCCATCATCTGCCGGATTGCCGCTAATGCGTCCAATATTTCCCTCGCCGCTGACATTTTCATTCAAAGCCATTGATCTGCTGATTGTATAGTAGATACTTTGGAGATTACCAACTAAGCCGCCGGCATAATCTTTACTCGCAGATACATTACCGGTAGCAAAACAATTTTCGATCAGATTATCGGAATAATTATACAAAGAGCGCGTACCTCCAATTAATCCGCCGACATCTGATTCTCCGGAAACATCTCCTGTAGCATAACAATTATTAATTGAACCGCCTAAGAACATTCCAAAAAGACCGCCGCCGTAAAATTTTGATATATCAACATTGCCGGTCGCATAACAATTCATAAATGTTCCGTCACCATAACCTACCAACCCACCAGCGTGAGATGATCCGTAAACAGTCCCGGTCGCGGAACTGTTATACACCAGCTTCGTCCGACCTCCATGAGAGCTGAAAAGACCACCGGCATACCTGTTCAATGCAAAAACATCTCCGCTTGCCGAACAATTTATAGTTGTACCTGAGGAATCTCCGATTAATCCGCCGGCCGTTTCATTTGAATAAACATCAACGGACGATGACGAATCTGTAATAGGACATGAAATTGATCTGCCGATAAGACCGCCAATGGTATAATTACCGGAAACATTGCCGCCGGTTACAGAGCAATTAATAATCTGTGAATCAATCAGCTGACCGATTAACGAACCAACACAGTCTTTTCCTGTAATTTGAACATTATCAAGCTTGACATCCGAAAATATTGCATCTTTGGAATCAGCAAACAAACCCACAAAATCCTCATTCGGCAAATTAATAATTAAATTCGAGATAATATATTGATTATTCCCGTTTTTTCCGGAAAATGTTCCGTTAAAGAAAGCAATCGGCGTAAATTCTTTAGTCATAGTAATATTATCAGCTAAAACATAATTCGCATTCGTTGACCAATGTATTCCATTTTCATAAATTCCGGATCCGACTTTTGCCAAATCATTTTCATTGTAAATTTTAATGGAATCAGGCAAACGCATTTCCGCAAGTTTAGGATAATTCGCTTGACCGGTAATATACCAAGTTTCTGAAGACGGTTTATCAGTAATTGACCAGCCGGCACTTGAAAATGTGTTTATATTCATCATGTCATCTGTATTTTTAGGCTCACCGTTTCCGGTGTCATTTTGTCCGGTTGTGTTGATATCATAGAAACATTCTTCAATTGTACCTAATTCAACAGAGCCGATCAAACCACCGGAATTGGATCCGTTTTCATTTGAAACAGTTCCAGCAGCGAAACAATTCTTAACAGGTTTTGATTCGGTAGACAATTTTCCGATTAAACCTCCGGAATAATCTCCGGTAACTGAAACATCGGCAGTTGAATAACAATCCGTGATTTGATATGATTGGGAAACATAAATTGACAGATCAGTAATATCAACAACACCGATAAGCCCTCCTGCATTATTTTCGGCATTGACAGAACCTGTCGAAAAGCAACGGTTAACAGATGCGTTTGAACAATATCCGATAAAGCCGCCGGCTGTATTTTGCATTGCAGTTACATTATTTGCTGCGGAATATGAATTATTATAACAAATAATGGTCTTATTATTGTAGGAGATGTCATCAAATGTTTTCCCAATAAAACCGCCGGCATTATTTGTTTCCGAGACAACTTTATCGACAACAGAATAACAATTCTCAAGAGGAACTGCAGCAGCTGTTCCAATGAAACCGCCAACTTCTGAATAGCCCAAAATCGAATATCCATTTAAATCAGAGAAACAATTCATAATAGACAGATTTGATACAGAACCCGCAAACCCGCCGACAGAATCGAATTCTGAAGAGATTGTGCCGTGGTTATTTCCGGTAACACTGCAATGCTTAAATATTTCGTTAGGAATGTTGAAGTCAAATTCAGCACTGTAATTGCCGATAAATCCGCCTGTTGAATTAACTCCCGTAATATCACCGAATAAATGAACATTACAGTTTTTAACAATAGAATAAGGACTACCAAGATTTAAACCGATGAAGCCTCCCGTATTGGCTCCGCCTTTAATATCGCCGGTAACAGTTACATTACAATATTCAATTGTAAGTTTTGTATATTTTTCATCGAGTAGACCGATAAACCCGCCGACATTGTTTCCGGTTGTTGTAATTGATTCAATTTCAGCCGCACACATATCAAAACTACTATCATAAAAGGCTCCGTAATGAAACTGTCCGATTAATCCGCCAACATTGTCTGCGGCTGTATTTACCATTTCACCTGTAGAGACAACAGATGAAAAAGATACATTGCCCCCGATAAATTTCCCGACAAGACCGCCGATATTTTCAGTACTCTCTAAAGAGCCGGAAATATTTGCGGAACAATTAAAAATTGATGTATCATCGGAGTACCCGATTAATCCGCCGACATTGTCTTTTCCTTTTAATGTTGAACCGTCAGGAATTTCCACATGACAATCAATGATCATATAAGAGAAGCCATAATTACCCAAAGAGTAACCGACCAATGCGCCGACATTATTTCCTTCGGCAGACATATTTTTGGTTTTTAAATTGATGTTTGTAATCGTTGCCATTTCAATATTTCCGAATAATCCGTATCCGTTTTCGGAATCGCTGCCTTTATTTTGAAGTGTGACGTCATTGGCAAATGTAATTGTATGTCCGTCACCGTCAAATGTTCCGGTAAACGGATCTGTTTTATTGCCGATTGAATTCCACACGGTATCCGTGATTTGAATGTCTTTTGTTAAAATATAATAATCACTCAGCAAGAAATCATCCGTTCCGATTTTCTTTAAATCGTCTGCGGTTGAAATTTTATGTATAGTCGGTTCATTTGTATCTGCCGCTGCAATATTGCTTAACAGCAGAAGTGTAAACAAAACAATAGTATAAACCAAAATTTTGTTTAAAGATGTTTTTTGTATTTCATATTTGAAATCGTTTTTTAATAATGTCATGGAAATATCCCTCTGACCGTTTTTGTATTCGTTTTTAGAAATGATATTTGACCCCGAACGATAATAAAAATGGCATGTGAGCCGCAAGTCATTGGTGAGCCTTAAGCCATTGATTATTAACATTGACTATTAACCACAGATTATTGACAATTGGCAGTTAACCATAAATTATCAGCAATAGACTGTTGACAATCAGTTGCAGACAATTGATCTTTTTATCGATCTGACCAACCATTTACGTTTTTTAAAATCGGTATATCATAGAATTTAATAAATTTAATAAATCACCGGCAACATCATGTTTGTTTGATTTGCCTGCAATTTCTAAATTTCATTGGAATTAACCAAATATATATTTTTTAGACATAATGGTAAATTTGAATTAGAATATAGAAAAATGTTAATTTATTTTAATAATGTAAACAAAATGACCAGCAATAAATCATTAGAAATTTCTGATAAAAAAGAAAGAAAAATAAAAAATTGTTTTTTGTAAAATTGAATAATAAATTTAAAAATCAGGGGGCGTTTACTGAAAAATAGCTTCGCGATTTTTAGCGGCGTCGCCGCGCGCGCGAGCTGCGCCAATTTTTTAAAAAAATAAAACCCGTCACTCGTTTTTGTAAAAAATGAAAATAAAAAAAAGAAAAATGAATTAAAAAACGAAAAGAAAAGCCCGTTAAAGGACTTTCCCCATGATTTCCAGCGCTTTTTCAATATTTTCCATTGAAGAAGCATATGAAATACGAATGTGGTCTTTGCCGTTTTCACCGAATGCGGTTCCGGGGGTTACAACAACATCATTTTTCAAAAGATTGGCGGCGGCTTCGTCGCAGTTTTTGACTTCAGGGAAAGCGTAAAAGGCGCCCTGAGGCGTTACACAATTGATGCCGATGTCATGAAGCCCTTTGACTAAAAAGTCACGTCTCTTTTTGAATTCATTTCTCATGATTGTGACAGATTCCTGAGGACCGGTAATCGCTTCAAGAGCAGCTTTCTGACCGATTGAACTGGCACAGGCCTGCAAATACTGATGCACTTTTAAAATCTGGCCGACATAATCGCTGTTCGCGGCAAGATAACCGACACGCCAGCCGGTCATGGAATAGCTTTTTGAAAAAGCGTTGACTGTCACGACATTGTCGGTAAATTGCGCGGGGCTTGTATGCGTTCCTTCGTAAATGAAATATTCATAGACTTCGTCGGAAATGATTGTGATATTTTTGTCCGTTGCAATGTCGGCAATGGCTTTGATGTCTTCTTTGGAAGAAACAGCACCGGTCGGGTTGCCGGGAGAATTTAAGATTAAAGCTTTGGTTTTGGGCGTGATTTTTTCCAAAACATCATTCGGGTCAACGGTCAGGTCTTCTTTCATTTTAACGCTGACATCTTTGCCGTTGAGCATGTTGACAATGGATTTGTAAGCGAGAAAGCCGGGATTGGGAATAAGAACTTCGTCACCGGGGCTGACTAAGGCAGCGGTTGTGATGTAAAGCGCTTCTGACGCGCCGGAAGTGACCATGATTTGGTCGGGGCTGACTTCAAAATTGTTTTCGCGCTTGAATTTATCACTGATAGCGTTTCGAAGCTCGGGAATGCCGAGACCGGCGGTGTAGCCTGTAAAACCGTCTTCGATCGCTTGGATTGCGGCGGCTTTGATGTTGGCGGGCGTATCAAAGTCCGGCTGACCGATTCCTAAATTGATGGCGTTCGGACCGGCAGCTTCAAAGAGCTTCCGGATGCCGGAAATATTAATGTTTGAAACGCCTGTTGAGAATTGAATGTTTGACATAATTTTCCTCAATTTCAAATTTTTAATTTTTTGAACTTTAGATTAACTAAAAATAATTAATAAAATTGAAATGAATTAAAAATAATTAATTTTTAATAATCTGTAACAAATTAAAACATCTGTCATTAAATCATTAGTAAATCGTTAGTAAACATTAGTAAATCATTAATTAAATCATTATTTTTTTTTGATTACTCTGTATTTGCGTGACGTGCTTTCATTTCATCTTCGGTCACGCCTGTCAATTCAATGAGCTGCATGATGACGGAATCTAAATAGACAAGTGCCATGATTTCAAAAGCGGTTCCCATGGGTGTATTGGACGCGGCGCCGGCGGACAGAATAACATTTGCTGCCGAGAGTTTTTTGAGATCGGATCCGTCTTTGGAAGTGACGGCGATAACGGACGCGCCGACTGTTTTGCATTTGTTGGCGACTTCGACAACAGATTTTGTGTTTCCGGAGCCTGAAATCGCGACCAGAACATCACCGCTTTGAACGGACGGTGTGACGGTTTCGCCGATGACGTAGGCTTTAAATCCCATATGCATGAGGCGCATCGCAAATGCGCGTCCCATTAAGCCTGAGCGACCGGCACCGGTTACAAAAACACAGTTTCCATTTTCCCGCGCTGTTAAGAGAATTGTGAGCATATCAGAAATTGAATCACTTGAAACAGCTTTTGAAGTTTCTTCAATTTGTTTCGCTATTATTTCCATTGTTGAAATGACAACATCTGTTGAAGCAGACGCTGTTCCTTTTTGGCAACCGCAAGATGACATATTTTTTCCTCTTTAGAATAAGAATAAATTAATATCGTCTTAATTCCATCTCATATAAAAGAACCGCTTCGGGATTAAAAAAATGAAAATTAAAAAAATAGTGAAACGGATTAAAAAAGCCAAGAAATACGGCAAAAAGCTGAACAAAGTTTTGACTCAAAAGGTAAACCAAAACCGAGATCAATATCAAGGTCAAAAACTGAAGCAAAAACAGAAACAGAAAAACAAGCAAAAACAAAATCAAAAGCCGGAGAATCCGTTCAAGTTTGATTCCGCCGCTGTTTTCGCAACGCCGTTTTATTCAATTTTCGCATCCGTCAAAGTCCAAAAAGACAAGAACACCGCATTCCTGATGCTTGGAAATGATATTTCCAACAAAAAGATTCCGAAAGAGGCAATTCCGGCAACGGATGAATTAACTATTGACACGAATTTGATTGTCAAAGTTAAAAACAAAGATTGATGTTTTTTCTTTTTTTCATTTTTATTCCCTTTCCCGATTTTAAGTTTCGGGAAAAACAGAACCGCATTTTTCTATTTTTTAAAAATTGCCCGAGTCGCGCGCGGCGACAGCTGAAAGCAACAAAACCGTAAACGAAATGATGTGGAGGTAGCTGTGCTAAACGGAATCGGCAAGGTAAATATGCAAAACGGAATCGGTAAGGTAGCCGTGCCAATTAGTTTTGCATGGGTAGGTGCATATAATTAAAAAAAGAAATAAAAACACAATCAGATTTTTTTCATTTTTATTCTTTTTTCCGATTTTAAGTTTCGGGAAAAACAAGATTGCATTTTTCTATTTTTAAAAAATTGTCCAAGTCGCGCGCGGCGGCAGCCGAAAACAACAGAACTGTAAACGAAAAGATGTGGAGGTAGCTGTGCAAAACGGAATCGGCAAGGTAAATATGCTAAACGGAATCGGCAAGGTAGCCGTGCCAATTAGTTTTGCATGGGTAGGTGCATAATAATTGCATAATAATAAAAAAAAGAAAGTAAACAGTTTTTTCATTCATTTTTCTTTTTATTATAAACCTCTCTAAATGCCGCCTTTTGCTCGCGCTGCTCACAAAATTCGTCATTTAGAGTGGGGCTTCATATATTTCATTCAATTTTAAGCCGCGTCTTTTTTCTGAGCCAATCTTGTTTTGACTTTTGAATAACACTCTTCAAAAAGGCGCTGATGACCGCCTTTTAATTGAATGACTTCTAAATTGTATTTGCCGGCGAAGTTTTGTGTGTTTTCGGCGACGTTTTCGGTATAATCCAATCCTGTTTCTAAAATGGCGGCTTGCTTGTAGCCGGAGGATTCAAACATGAATTTGTTCATTTCAAACATTTGCTCGTCGGTGAAGCCGGCGGAGGCTTGTCCGAAGCCGAAGAAATCTTTGACGGCATATGACGCGTACATCGGGGTTAAAATGAAAGTGCCGACGCCTTTGAAACTTTTGAGAACTTTGGCATATTCTTCACGGCCGCCGAGCGCGCCGCCGATACAGTCGTCAATGATGATGCCGTCTTTATCCCGAAGAATGATAACGGGGCAGTCGGGGTTTTGAAAATCATTTTCCACGTTTGCCAAAACGTTGCCGCAAAGACCGTAAAATAAGAAAATCGTATCGACTTTGGGCATGAAAACAGGAATCTCTTCATAAACGCGTTTCTTCAGCATTTTCGGAACTTCATGAAGTCCGAGATCCAATTGCCAGACAACAAGCGTCAGTGGCGAATCAGATCCTTCGTTTCGGTTCAAATCCGGAAGATCTCTGACATCTGAAATCAAACGGTAAGAAATATTAAAACGGTTCAATTTTTGGACAAATTCAAGATGTTCACCGTTTTCAATAACAATCACATCGGAAATTTCAGGATCCTTTTGAATTAAATAAACAATTTCGTCCTGAAGCATTTTGCAGGCTAAAATGCCCATCACAGCCATATTTGATACACTCCGTGAACGCCGAAATCAGCGTTAATTAATCGGAATCATCAGCCATACTCTAAAAAACATCGTTTTTGACAACAAACAAATCTACTACGCTTTTTTGATACTTGAATGTTCGCGTAATGGTTTTGAACAAAATAAAAAAGAAAAACAAAATAAAAACAAAAACAAAAACAAAAACAAAACAAGAAACAAAACAAGAAACAAAAGAAGAAACAAAACAAAAAAACAAAAAATGAAACTCGAATGAGTTTCACTTACAATTTTCACTTGTGTTTGCCAAAGAAATGAACAGCTGCAGCGCAGCAAACAACAAAGATGCCGCCGACAGCCGCCCAAACAGCAAGCGGTACTTTCTTCGATGTCTCTTGTGTTTGAGAATTGTCGGTCACATCTTTTTCATTATCGAATCCTTGATTGCTTTGGTTTGAATCAGCTTGGCCGGGTTGAGATGGCGTTTCATTCTTTTTATTTGAATCATTCGTCACTTCCTTTTCAACAACTTTGCCATTGCCGAAACCGGTGCCGCCGTTTTGATTTCCGGAAAGTGTAAGTTTAACAGAATTCATTTCTCCGACACGCGGACTGTCAGTACTTTCCTTAATTTTGAACGAATTTGTAACCGACGGATAATTCTCCAACGAAAAGTTGAATTCCGGCTCCCCAACAGGAAGCCAAAGCGTTGCCGTTCCGTCAGCAAACAAAGTTCCATCAAAGTCGGAAGCAAGTCCTGCTTTAATTGCATTAATTCTGTCAGTCGCATCTTCTCTTGTTGTTGCTGAATAATCGCCTGATTTAATCAAAACCCCCGAAAGACCGACCGGAGGAACATTTGTATCGGTAACAGTAAATGAAATAGGATAAACAGGATCACCGTTTTCAGAATTTTTGAAAATAGCCTTTGCTGTTGACGGCTGATTTAAAATCAAAACATTGCCGTTTTCGATGATAACATTTGCTCTATCATCAACACCGTTACTTCCACCAACACCGGGAGCACCTCTACCAATTCCTCCCGAAATAACAATAACATCAGTTCCTGTGCCAGAAATATTAATGGAACCTGTAATTAAATCGCCGCCGCCGCCGAAGCCGCCGCCGCCGAAGCCGAAGCCGCCGCCGCCGAAGCCGCCGCCGCCGAAGCCGAAGCCGCCGCCGCCGCTTCCAATACCACAACCGCCACCGCCGCCGCCACCGCCACCGCCACCGCCGGTCGCAGTAATAACACAACTATCACTAACAGTAATTGTAGTAACAGAGCCGCCGCCGCCGCCGAAGCCGCCGCCGAAGCCGCCGCCGCCGCCGCTCCCAATTCCGCCACCTCCACCTCCAAAGTGACCAGAACCACCTGTTGCTGTAACAAAACTATTTTGAATTATAATTTTATCAGCATCACCTGCATTAGCATCTATATTTCCACCGCCGCTGCCAATACCACTACCGCCACCATCACTTCCAGCTCCTCCTTCTGATATTATAAAACTATTTTGAATCATAATTATACCACAGGATTCATGACCGTTACTGCCAATTCCACTGCCGCCGCCGCCGATGCCGCCGGCGCCGCCATCACCACCAACACCCCCTGTTGCAGTCAAACTTCCTTTTTCAGGATTATCATCTAAAGAGGAAATTGTAATTTTACATATATCAGGAACTTCCAATCCTGCTTGTCCTGCTCTTGTTGCAGCAGTTCCACCGGTCAAATAATTGTCACCTGACAAAATCAATTTGACATTTGCTTTGTTTTGTAAAGAGAAAGCAGATTTTGTTGAATTGTAAACGTTGATTTCATTTATTTGAATTTTAAGCGGATTGTCGAGAACAACGCCGTTACCGTTAACAATGACTGTATTTGATGTTACTGTTTCCGGTGTGTTCTGATTAATGGAAATCGGATCAGTGACTAATTGTTGAAGGGTACCTTCTTTTAATTTTATATTGACATGAGTTTTATTAACAACAGTAATTATCAGTTCATCTTTAATTATTGAATTGTTGTCAAGTTCAAGATCTTCGCCAAAAATAAATGAGTCTAACTCAATATTTTCATGCTTGCCAAACGGAAAAATTGTTGCTTCCACATCAAAAAACTTAGTTGTATGCTTATATCCACCTGATGAAAAAATAAAGTCTCTGTTGTCACTTACAGGAAGCCACATTGTCACAGACCCGTCTTCATAATATTTCATATTCATGAGCGTACCTGATCCCAACCGGTCTAAAGCATTTGAGCGCGTCATTGCCGAATATGTTCCGGATTTAACTTCTGAATTCGGAAGACCGTTTTTATTAGAATCTGTTACCGTAAATGAAATAGGATAAACAGAATCACCATTTTCCAAATTTTTGAAAATAGCCTTTGCTGTTAACGGCTGATTCAAAATCAAAACGTTGCCGCTTTCGATGATAACACTTGCTTCTCCGTTATTGTTATTTCCAATAACACTGGGAGTACCTCTACCGATTCCTCCCGAAATAACAATAACATCAGTTCCTGTGCCGGAAATATTAATTGAACCTGTAATTGAACCGCCGACGCCGCCGCCACCACTACCGATTCCACTACCGTCGCCTCCGAAGCCGCCGATGTCGCCGACGCAGCCATAGCCAACGTCGCCGCCGACGCCGCCGACGCCGCCGACGCCGCCGACGCCGCCAAAGCCACCGAAGCCGCCGGTCGCAGTAATAACACTACTATCACTAACAGTAATTGTAGCAACAGAGCCGCCGCCGCCGCCGCCGACGCCGCCAAAGCCACCGATGCCGCTGCCGTCGCCAAAGCCGCCTCTGACGCCGCCGCCGCCGCCGCTTCCAATACCACTACCGCCACTGCCGCCGCTGCCGCCGCCGCCACCACCGCGGCCGCCGAAGCCGCCGCTGCCGCCGCTGCCGCCGCCGCCGCCGAAGCCGCCGGTCGCAGTAATAACACTACTATCACTAACAGTAATTGTAACAACAGAGCCGCCGAAGCCGCCGTCGCTGCCGCCACCACCGCCTCCAATACTACTACCGCCGCCGCCGCCGCCGAAACCACCGCCACCGTTAGCATTGTCGAAGCCACCGCCGTCGCTGCCGCCGCCGCCGGTCGCAGTAATAACACAACTATCACTAACAGTAATTGTAACAACAAAGCCGCCGAAGCCGCCGAAGCCACCGCCGCCGCTTCCAATACCACTACCGCCACCGCCGCCGCCGCGGCCGCCGAAGCCACCTGTCGCAGTAATAACACTACTATCACTAACAGTAATTGTAGCAACAGAGCCACCGCCACCGCCGCCGCCGCAACTGCCGCCACCGCTTCCAATACCACTACCACCGCCGCCGCCACCACTGCGGCCGCCGATGCCGTCATAGAAGCCGCCACCGTCGCCGCCTTTTGCCGTCAAAGTTCCTGATCCAAGTTCACCAATCGCAGAAATGGTAATTTTACATTCACCTGAAACTTCCAATCCGGCTTGTCCTGCTCCGTTTGTTGAATTAGTTCCACCGGTCAAATAATTGTCACCTGACAGAACCAATTTGACGTTTGCACCATTTTGTAAAGAAAAAGCAGACCTTCCGTGTGGTTTACCGCTGATATTTACATTTTCAATTGTGATTTGGATTTGAATGTTTTCATTATCGATATCGGTTCCATCAACCACAACGACATTATTTGTTTCATCATTACCTGCTTTACCAAAAACAGTAATCATTTGAGTAACCGCTACACCATCCTTCACTTGATCATTATCATATGTAATTTTAACAGTATCATCTGCAGTTCCTTTCGCAACCGTAATATTACCTTCACTGATATTAAATCTCAAAGTATCAGGATTACTGTCACTTTCGGCAACTGCTGTTCCCATCAATAAGAAAAATGTTAACAAAACAATTCCCAATAAAGGCAAAATGCCGTATCTTCTTTTTTCGTTCATAATAAACCCCTTGTTTTAATAATTCATTAAAATTTCATTAACTGTATTTCAATCGTTAAACCAAAAATAAATGTTATGATTAATAATTTACAAAAAAAATACTGTCATTAAAAGTATTTATAGATAATTTATAGATTCTTTAGATTAGATTAATTAGTAAAATAGAATAACATTTCAATTTTTGTTACCAATTGGAGTCAGATTACTGTTACTGATTGGAATCAGATTGTGTTACCAATTGGAGTCAGGTTACAGTTTCCATATGGTCTGAGGTGTTTACTGAAAAATCGCTGCGCGATTTTTGCGGCTGCCGCCGCCTCGAAATCATGAGAAAAGCAAACATTCGTTTTCAAAAACTTTCAAAACAAAAACGCTCTTTTTCCAAAAATCTCAAAAACAAATTTCATCGAAAAAACAGCGTTTTTCTTTCTTGATTTTGATAAAAATCAATGTTTGGTTTTGTCCAAAAATGAAACCCCAAAAGCGACCGTAAATTTTCAATTACGAATGGAGCGAAGCGGAAGGAGGAATTGGAAATTTACGGATTCGTACCTGTAATTCAATGAAAAATTCTGACTGCAATCTAATTATTATCGCCGCTGTTTTTTGTTTTCATTTCTTTTTTCATTATATGCACCTGCCGAACGCAAAACTAATTTCCATAGCTACCTTACCGATTCCGTTTACTACGGCTACCTTA
>JAJDHP010000010.1 GCA_030266245.1 Methanimicrococcus sp. OttesenSCG-928-J09 | reverse complement strand
AGTCTTTTATAAATTAAGAACCGCTGACATCTGTTCCGTATTTTTCATTTAAAATGTCTTCTTTGACATTTTCACCTTTCGGAATCGCGGTTTCGGGCCAAAGTTTAACACCGGAGTGAATCGTGACGCCTTCTTCTATTTTAGAATTCGGACCGATGATTGTTCCGTTTTCCAGGCTGCAGTTTGCGCCGACAACGGAATCTTCATCAACAATTGCACCCGAAAGAGTTGTTTTTGTGCCGATTTTCGTTCCGTTAAAAACGTAAGAAGATAAAATTTTAACGTCATCTTCAATGACGCAGTTTGATCCGATGACCGAATACGGACCGATTAAAACGCGTTTACCGATTCTTGTATTTTCACCGATTGTAAGCGGGCCGACCAACGAAGACTGATCGCCGATTGAAACGCCGGTGCCAACGCGGAGCGGTCCCTGAATCTTGCCGTTTGAAATAAAGTCGCCTTCCAATATGGTTTCTGTCATGTCGTCCAGCATCCACTTCTGAGCATCGCGGTAGGCGCCTGCACTTCCGACATCCGTCCATTTGCCGCGGACTAAAATGCCGTTGATGCGTTCTTTATTTTCAAGCATCTGCGGGAACAAATCTTTCGCGAAATCATATTTCTTGCCGGCGGGGATTTTATCAAAAATCGATGGATTGCAGACATAAATGCCTGTGCTTGCCAAATTGCTGAAAATTTCGCCGGCTTTGGGTTTTTCAAAAAATCTTAAAATGCGGTTGTCAATATCCATGTCGGCGATACCGAATTCTCTCGGATCGTCAATGGAAAGCAAACCGATCGTGACATCCGCATCATTATTCTGATGGAAACGGAACATTTCACGTAAATTAAGCGTCATAACATGGTCGCCGCCGACAACGATAAACGGTTCGTTGCCGAGCAGTTCCTGTGCATTCTTAACGCTTCCGGCGGTGCCGAGTTTTTCCTTTTCATAAACATAATCAATATGAACGCCGTAAACGCTGCCGTCACCGAGTTCTTCTTCAACATCTTCGCCTTTGTAACCGAGCGTAATTACGATGTCGTTGAATCCTTCTTTTGCCAAATGTTCAATCAAATGAAGAACCGACGGCTTATTGGAAATCGGAATCATCGGTTTGGGCCGTTTAAAAGTTAAAGGGCGAAGACGCGTTCCCGTTCCGCCGCACATAATGCACGCTTTCATGACCTGAATACCTTCCTTTTTATTTATATAAATTCGCTCAGCTATAAACTTTTTTATTTTTGATTATGATCTCTTAAACGATAATTAAATATCAGCCTACTTTTTATATAAAAATTTCAATTTTAGTAGCAGAAAAGATTTAACTCTTTTGAAAGCCATTTACTCTTATCAGGCAAATCTGTTTGTTTCGGGGGAAACGGACGGAAATAATCTTGCCGTATTTAATTTTTTATCGGAGGTTGATGTTTTGTCAAATAACATTTCACTGGGTATTGATGCGGGCGGCACGTATACGGACGCTGCTTTGGTGGACATGGATGACCACCGCATTATAGAATCCAATAAGGCGCTGACCACTTATCCGAATCCGCTCGGCGGCATTCAAAACGTATTGGATTTATTAGACCCCGAAACTTTGAAGAAGGTCCGTTTGCTGTCGGTCTCTACGACTTTCGCAACAAACACGATTTTGGAAAAAAACGGCGCTCCCGTCGCTCTTATTTTAATCGGGTCACAAAAGATTCCCGAACATTTAAGGGACAACTGTACTGTTGTCAAAGGCGGTCACAATTACCGCGGCGCTGAAAACGAAGTTCTGGATTTGGACGGCATACGCGAATACGTTTTGTCGGTCAAGGACAAAGTTTCAGCCTTCGCCGTTTCTTCTTTTTACAGTATTCTTAATCCCGATCATGAAAAAGCTGCCCGCGATTTAATTATTGAATTAACCGGCTATCCTGTCGTTTGCGGTTATGAATTGGCGCAGGCGCTCGGTGCTTATGAGCGCGGTGTGACGGCTTACTTAAACGCTTCTCTTCTGCCGGTTGCACGTACCTTTTTAGAAGCCGTCGCTGACGAAACACAGCGCCGCGGAATGGATGTTAAAACGACAATGCTGAAATGCAACGGCGCTGTCGCTCGCTTTGATGAAGTGATGGAGCGTCCGGTCGAAACAATTTTTTCCGGGCCTGCTGCCAGTGTTCTTGGTGCCTCCTTTTTGTCCGGAAAAGAAACGTGTTTGGCAATTGATGTCGGCGGCACGAGTACTGATGTTTCGATGATTGAAGACGGCATTCCGCAAATTTCAGACCTCGGCGCAACGGTCGGCGGCTGGAAAACCAAAGTTCGTGCAATTAAAATGGAAACAATTGCAGCCGGCGGCGACAGTCACGTTTGGATTAAAGCCGATTCCGTTGTCGGCGCCCGTCCGTCTGATGTTATGATTGGTCCGCGCCGTGTCATTCCGCTTTGCCGCGCGGTTTTGATGTATCCGGATTTGGCCGAGACGCTCAAAAATCACTGGGCGCCGCACAATATGTCTTTGCACGAATTTATGCAGAAGACGACGCTGGTGTTAAAAAGCGGTTACGCGGCTGTTAATTTAACGCCGGAAGAAATGAATGTGTATGAAAGAATCACCGATGAACCGGCTTTTGTTGATGATTTGAACTGGAAGGATTTCCCTGAAGGCGAAATTCCGTTTGACATTATTGAAATGCTTGTGAACAAACGTTTGATTCAGCTGGTCGGTTTCACGCCGACCGATGTGCTTCACGTCACCGGCGAGTTTGACGAATGGGATGTTGAAACCGCTCAGCTCGGCGCCCGTAAGCTGGCTGAAATTTTCAATATGGCCAAAGAAGATTTCTGCCGTCTGGTGAAGCGCAAGTTTGCAAAAACAATGGCGATCGAAGTCATTTTGTTCTTAAACGACACGTTCTCGCGTGATGAACTGAATTTGTTTACAAACAAGTTCGATGATTCGTATTTGCGTTTCAAAGTCGATATTCCGATTATTTTAATCGGTGCGCCCGTTCAATGTTTCATTCCCGAATTGGAAGAATTCCTGGATGCTGAAATTATCGCGCCCGAACATTATGCTGTCGGAAACGCTGTCGGCTGTTTAGTCGGTAAACTTGCGAAACGTGTTGAAATCCGCGTGGATGTTGAATCCAAGGAAGAAGAAAACGGCGACTGGACGCTTCGTTACACCGTTTACACAACAGAAGGTCAGCGTTCTTTCTCAAACAAAAACGATGCGATCCGATATGCTGAAACGTTTTCCAGAAAAGACATTCACAAATATATGAGTGAAAACGATATCAAAGAACAGGATGTTGAAATCAGGGTTAAAGTTCAGGAATTGATTTATGATCCGATGAAGCCGCCGGTTTCAATTGATGTGATTACAGAAGGTTTCGCTGAAAATAAGGTGTAATCTTCTTCTTTTTTTCTTTTTTACCCGTTTTTCAATTTCTTTTCTTTTTTCGATTTTTCTTCTATTTTCTCTAATTTTTATGAAAACTGTTTGGTTGTTTTTTTATTTTTAATGAAAGCCGCCATTTCATTTTTCCGATTTTTATGAAAATTTCCCTGTCGTTTTTTTCGATTTTGTAAAATCGGTGCGGTTCGCGCGTGCGTGGGTGGCAGCAGCAAACGGAATCGGTAAGGTAGCTGTATCAATACGGAATCGGTAAGGTAGCCGTAGCAGAACGAAATCGGTAAGGTAGCCATAGCAGAACGGAATCGGTAAGGTAGCCGTGCTTAGCACGCGTTCGGCAGATGCATATTATATGATAAATTAATATAAAAACAGAATCCGCAGAGGACTGCTCGTTTTTAATATTTTGTATTTTCATTGAATAATAAGTACGAATCCGCAACCTCAATTTCGCTCGCTTCACTCGCAAATCTCGTTTTGCGGTCGTATGTGAAGTTTGTACAAAAATAAGAATCAAATATCGGTTTTATTTAATTTTAAAAAAGCGAACGCCGCTTTTCATCTTCTAAGAGAATGAAAGGACGGCGTTCTTTTTTAATCAATTTATCAAAAATTGATATTTCGTTTTTCAATTCTTATTGAATTTTTCTTTTTTCAATTCCAATTTTGATTTGTTTTACTTCGATTAATTCGCTGAGTCCTGTTCCGCCTCTTTTCTCTTATGCAAATAACGATAAACCGCTTTTCTGAATTCGATAAACAGAAGCATAATGAAACACAGCGCCAAAATGAAAATCCATTCCGATACTGTCAGCACTGTTAAGCCGAAGATTTCTCTTAAAAACGGAACCAGCACAATTACAACTTGAAGCGCGGCGGATCCGAAAAACGCCAGCCACAAATATTTGTGCTCTTTGGGCTTAATTCTGAATATGCTGCTGCGTTCCGATTGGAAACCGAGCGCGGCAAAGAGCTGAATCAAACCGAGCGTGATAAATGCCATCGTTACACCTGTTTCAGGCGTAATGCGGGCGCCGATAAAATACGCGCTCAGCGTGAGAGCAGCGCCGACAACACCGATTGTGAAAATGTTAATCCACTGACGGCTCGTCAAAAACGGAATCTTCTGGTCACGCGGCTGACGATCCATAATATCTTCTTCAGGTGGTTCGACACCGAGTGCCAGCGCCGGGAATGTATCGGTCACCAAGTTGACCCACAAAATATGAATCGGTGACAACAGTGTAAATCCGAGAATTGTAGCCGTTAAAATCGCGAACACTTCACCGATGTTGGACGAAAGCAGGAAGCTGACCGTTTTATGAATATTATCGAAAATACCGCGGCCTTCTTTAACGGCAATCACAATCGTCGCGAAATTATCATCCGTCAAAACCATGTCCGACGTTCCTTTCGCAACATCTGTTCCCGTAATTCCCATGCCGACGCCGATGTCGGCGCGTTTGAGAGCGGGCGCGTCATTTACGCCGTCGCCGGTCATCGCAACAATCTTACCGCGCTTTTGCCAAGCATCTACAATTCTGACTTTATGTTCAGGAGAAACACGCGCGTAAACACCGATTTCAGAAATTTTTTGATCCAATTCAGCATCACTCATCTCTTCCAAATCAGCGCCTGTAATCGCAATTCTGCCGTCATCCAAAAGACCCAAGTCATTGGCAATCGCAACGGCAGTTGTTTTATGATCTCCCGTAATCATCACCGGCGTAATTCCCGCCTGGCGGCAGACTTTAATCGTCTCTTTCACTTCCGGGCGAGCGGGGTCAATCATTCCCGATAAACCGCAGAAAATCAAATCGTTTTCAACCGTTTCCATATTTTCAATACTGATGTCGATGGCAGTATCTGCAGAATCTGAATTCGTATTGACATCTTTGTAAGCGAATGCAAGAACACGAAGCGCTTTTTCAGCCATTTCCTCGTTGGCGGTCAAAATTGATTTTCTCATTTCATCCGTCATCGGAACAATTGCGCCGTCTTTAAATGCCGAAACAGAACGACCGACAATACTCTCAGCCGCTCCTTTGACATAAATGCGAAGGCTGTTAGATTGAGCCCCTTCCGTCCCCTTTGAAACAGCAACCGTTGATCTTTTTCTGTCCGAATCAAATGGAATTTCTCCGGCGCGGGTTCTGTTTTTCAGCTCTTCCGCTGTTTTCAAATTATTTTCCATCAAATAATCCAAAAACGCATTTTCCGTCGGGTCGCCGGCCGATTTGCCGTTTTCATCAATCCTCGAATCGTTGCATTCAGCAAACGCTTCAACCAACGGTTTCAGTTCCTTTGAATTCGGATCTTCGATTTCTTCAAAAACCCACATCTTTTGAACCGTCATCTTATTCTGCGTCAGCGTCCCCGTTTTGTCGGAACAAATAACTTGTGTTGAGCCGAGCGTTTCAACCGCCGGCAGCCGTCTGACAAGCGCGCCTCTCTTCGCCATTCTGGACATGCCGAGCGCCAAAACAATCGTGACCGCCGCAACCATACCTTCCGGAATCGCGGCAACCGCAAGCGAGACCGCTGTTAAGAACATCGTCATCGTGTCCTGTCCCGTAAAGTAACCGATTGCAAAAACAGCCACAGCAATCACAATAACAATGACGGAAATATATTTTGAAATCTGATTCAGTTTCTTTTGAAGCGGTGTGATTTCTTTTTGTTTCCGTCAGCTGACCCGCAATTTTCCCGATCTGCGTGTCCATGCCGACAGCAACCGTAATTCCCGTGCCGCGTCCGTAAACGATATTCGTTCCCATGAACGCCATATTCACCTGATCGCCAAGCGACACTTTTCTTCCGTCGCTGCTTGCCAAAGACGGCTCGCTTTTGCTGACGGCTTTGGATTCACCCGTCAGCGCCGACTCTTCAACTTTCAGAGAATTTGCTTCTAAAATTCGAATATCCGCAGGAATAGAATCTCCCGCTTCCAAAATTACAATATCGCCGACAACCAAATCCGCTGCCGGGATCATTTTTACATCGCCCCCGCGAAGAACGCGGGCATTCGGCGCCGCCATCTTTTTCAAAGCTTCCAAAGATGCCTCCGCTTTATATTCCTGGACCGTTCCCAAAACGGCATTTAAAATGACGACAATTGAAATAATAACCGTATCAATGGGCAGTTCGCCTTCAGCATAACTGACATATGCCGTAATCAGCGCGGCGGCAATTAAAACCCATATCATCAAATCTTTAAATTGTGAAAGAAAAATAGAAATTACTGATTTTTTACCTTTTTCTTCAAGTCTGTTCGGTCCGTTTTCTTTGAGCCGCGTCTCTGCTTCTTCGTTTGTTAATCCTTGAGGATTCGTTTGAAGCAAATCACACGTCTCATCGGATGAAACGGCACACCAATCGGCGGCTGTTTTTTCAGTGTTCATGACAAATCATTCCGATATTTTTCGGTTTAAGCAAAAAATGAATGATTATTCTGTATAAAAATTTATTTAAAAAGGTTCCGGAAAAGCCAAGTTTCATGAAAAAATGAAGAAATAAAGAAAATGAAAAAAATAAAATGAAAAAAGATGAAAGAAGATAAAGAAAGAGTAAAATGAAAAAGTAAAAATGAAAAAGTAAAAGAGAAAAAGTAAAAGAGAAAATGAAGAGAAAGAAAAAGGAAGGAAGAGAAATCGGTTTATAACCGTTTCTTTACTTCTTTTTCTCATTTTCAATGGTTGCCTGAGCAGCCGTCAGTCTTGCAATCGGCACTCTGTATGGAGAGCAGCTGACATAATTCAGACCGAGCTGGTAGGCAAAGCGAATCGAGCTCGGCTCGCCGCCGTGTTCGCCGCAGATACCCATTTTTAAGTCGGGTTTTGTAGATTTACCTTTTTCAACACCGATTTTCATAAGTGCGCCGACGCCTTCCTGATCGATTGCAACGAACGGATCTTCCGGCAAAATGTTTTCTTCGATGTAAAGCGGAATGAATTTAGCGACATCGTCTCGTGAGAATCCGAATGTCGTCTGTGTCAAGTCATTTGTACCGAAGGAGAAGAATTCTGCTTCTCTTGCAATTTGGTCGGCCGTCATCGTTGCGCGCGGCAATTCAATCATTGTACCGACCGTGTATTCGATATTAACACCGCATTCGTCCATCACTTTCTTGGCTGTTTCGTCAACATCCTTTTTCGTAAGCTCCAATTCGCGGACATGACCAACGAGCGGAATCATGATTTCGGGTTTGACGGTAATGCCTTCTTTGTGGAGCGCACAGGCCGCTTCAATAATGGCGCGTGTCTGCATGTTGTAAATCTCGGGATATGTTAAACCAAGACGGCAGCCGCGGTGACCGAGCATCGGATTGAGTTCGTGCAGATTCACAACACGGTCAATAATTTTCTCAATCTTGTCAATTTCTTCTTTGGGTTTACCTTCCTTTTTCAAGTTTTCCATATCTTCTTTTAATTCGTAAACCTTCGGAAGGAATTCATGGAGCGGCGGGTCTAAATAACGAATCGTCACAGGTTTGCCCTGCATGACGCGTAAAATTTCAATGAAGTCTTTGCGTTGCATCGGTAAAAGATCATCCAAATATTTCTGGCGCTCTTCCTTTGTTTCAGCCAAAATCATATTGCGGACAACAGGAATTCTGTCTTCTTCAAAGAACATGTGTTCGGTTCTGCAAAGACCGATACCTTCTGCGCCGAGGTCCAATGCTTTTTGTGCATCTTCGGGCGTGTCAGCGTTTGTACGGACACCAAGGTCACGGATTTCATCTGCCCAGCCGAGCAGAATTTCAATTTCCTTGCTGATTTCCGGCGGAATCAAAGGCATTTCACCTAAAATAACGCAGCCGGTACTTCCGTCAATTGTAATATAATCCATTTCGCGAATAATCAAATCGCCGACATAAAAGATCTTATCTTCTGATTCTGAAATCGTAATGTCACCGCAGCCGACGACACAGGGTTTTCCCATACCTCTGCCGACAACAGCCGCGTGAGATGTCATACCGCCTCTGACTGTTAAAACACCCTCGGCAACATACATGCCGCCAATGTCTTCCGGTGATGTTTCTGTTCGGACCAAAATAACTTTTTCGCCCTTTCCGACCATCTGTTCGGCATCTTCAGGCGTAAAAACGACTTTTCCAACAGCAGCACCGGGTGATGCCGGCAAACCTTTGGCAATCACGTTCTGCTTGCAGGACGGGTCAATCATCGGGTGGAGAAGCTGGTCAATCTGTGCCGGCGTCACACGCATGACAGCTGTTCTTTTGTCAATCAAGCCTTCATTAACCATATCAACAGCAATCTTTGTGGCGGATTTTGCCGTTCTTTTGCCGCTTCGGGTCTGAAGCATGTAAAGTTTGCCCTCTTCAATTGTAAATTCGATATCCTGCATATCCTTAAAGTGTTTTTCAAGAGTTTGGCAGATGTCAATTAATTGTTTGTAAGCGGCGGGAATTTTCTTTTCAAGCGTTGAAATTTCAGACGGTGTACGAATGCCGGCAACGACATCCTCGCCCTGCGCATTGATTAAATATTCGCCGAAGAATTTGTTTTCGCCCGTAGAGGGATTTCTGGTAAAAGCGACACCGGTTCCGGAGTTGTCTCCCATGTTTCCGTAAACCATTGACTGAACGTTGACAGCTGTTCCCCAGTCGCCGGGGATATTGTTAATTTTACGGTATGTAATCGCGCGCTGAGAGTTCCATGAGTCAAAAACAGCATTAATTGCCATAAAAAGCTGCTTCTCGGGTTCCTGCGGGAAATCAAAGCCTTTTTCATTTTTGACAATTTCTTTGGAAGCCGCAATAATTTCTTTTAAATCATCAACAGAAAGCTCAGTGTCGGATTCAACGCCGGCTTTTTTCTTTTGCGCTTCCAGCGCTTTTTCAAATTTATTAAATTCGATGTTCAGAACGACATCGCCGAACATAGAAATGAAACGGCGGTAACAGTCATAAGCAAAACGAGGATTTTCGGTCTTGGAGGAAAGACCTTCAACGGATACATCATTTAATCCGAGGTTCAAAACAGTGTCCATCATTCCGGGCATTGAGATTCTGGCGCCGGATCGGACTGAAACGAGAAGAGGGTCTGTATTGTCACCGAGTTTTTTACCGGTTGTTTTCTCAAGGCTGTCAACGGCTGCTAAAATTTCCTTATGCATTTCGTCCGTTAACCCTTTGTTCGCTAAATAATGAGTGCAGGCCTCAGTCGAAATTGTAAAACCCGGCGGGACGGGAATATTTAAATTCGCCATTTCCGCTAAATTTGCACCTTTTCCGCCAAGAAGCTCACGCATCTTGCTTTGTCCTTCTGTTCGGTCAGCGCCGAACATGTATGTGTACTTTACCAAAAGTTTTCTCTCCGTTCCTTCATTTTTGCATCATGATTCTTTGTGGCGAATCATTTATTTTAAGAATTTTCGGATAAAGTCCCCTCACAGAAAAAAGGGACCGTTCAATTAGAATGAGTAACATCAAAAAGCAATCGGCCGGATTCGCCACAAATCGTTAAGCGATTGCCTGAATCTAATGTATAAGTTTACAAAAAAGAAATTGTCATATTAAACAGTTGTGCCATTCATATTTATAAAAAACTAATTATTATATGAAAAATGACAAATCGAAGTTTTAAATGACAAATAATTCGGCTATTAAAAATGACTCCTAAAAAAAATATTTTCTTCAAGGAAATTATATATAGAATCGGAAAAACGGAGTGTATCTCCGCTTCTCCTTGCATTTTCAAACTTCATTCGTCACTTTTGCCGCTTTATTCACCGATGACGCTCATTTCTGAAATACGAATCGAAGGCGTTACAATACCGCCGACAGAACGAACATCTTTTCCGGCGCCGTCAATTTTTTGCAGCATATCAAAAATGTTGCCTGAAATCATAACAGATTTAATCGGCTTTGAAATTTCACCGTTTTCAATCAAGAACGCATTTCTGCCTTCCACCGAGAAATCACCTGAAATTTCATTTGCGGTGTGCGCACCGATAACAGTATTAATGTAAATGCCGCGCTTTGTTTCGGCAATCACATCGCTTTGCGGGAAGTGAATGATGAAATTACTTAAATCAACGCCCGGCGCAGATGAATATGAATATCTGTAACCGTTGCCTGTACTTTTCACATTGTCTTTTCCGGCGGTGTAACTGTCATATAAATATGATTTCAGTATGCCGTTTTCGATAACAGACGTTTTTTGTGTCGGTGTTCCTTCATCATCAAAAGAACCGCTTGAAATGCCGCCCGCGAGCGTTCCATCGTCGGTAATCGAAAGTTCGTCATTCGCAATCTCGTCACCGAGGCGACCGACCAATCCGGATCTTTCTTTTTGAATATTGTCAGCGTCAACAGAAGGTGCCAGCGTATTTTCCAAAATGTCGGCAAACGAGAACGGATGGAAAATAACGGGCATTTTTTCGGCGCCGATTGTTGTTCCTTTCAATGATTTTTTAGCCAATTCTGCCGCGTTTTTCCCGATTGCTGAAAAATCCAGCTCTTTCTTTCGGGAAACACCGTAATCGTAAGCTGTTGAAACTTCGCCGGATTCTGTCGTCACATCAGCAAAACCTGAAACAGCAGTTCCTTTTCTTTGCGCGAAAAGTCCGTTTGTATTCGCAATCATGAAGTACGAAACAGACCTTGAAAAACCGCCTGATGTCGGAATCATGTTTTCAACGCTTTTAACGCCCGAAATCATATCGGTTGCACATTCAATACATTCGTCCAAACTCATTTCAACGATCTTGTCATCGAAAAGTCCGGCGACTTCTTTGTATGAATCCTTTTCGGGGAAGCTTTTGAAAAGCGGATCTGCTTCCATAACTTTCGCCGAATCGACCGCCGTCCGTAATGTGTTTTCCAAATCAGACATCAAATTTGTTCCGGCAAACCCGACGGCGCCGTTAACAACCGCACGAATACCGTAACCTGCGCCGGTACTTTTTTTGGCGGTTTCAATAATATCTTTTTTAAATTGAATACTTGTGGATTCGCCGATTGAAAAGACAATTTCAGCTTCACTTGCGCCCAACTTTTCAGAAAGGCTTAACGCTTTTTCAATTCCCGATCGGATTTCATCAACAGAAATATTATTTTCCGGAAACATTTTTTCCGCATTCGCGCTCATATTCATTTTTGCCATCTCAGGCACCTCCGACAGTTGCTTTGGCAATGGAAATATGCGGCGCACCATCCGTTACCGGCACAGTTTGCCCGGATTTACCGCAGTGACCGGCGTGCAGCTTGACATCTTTTCCGACCATTTTGATTTGATTCAGAATATCCAGCGTCTGTCCCGAAAGCGACACATCGCGTACTAAATCCGAAATTTCACCGTTTTTAATCAAATACCCTTTTTCGGCATTGAATTGGAAGACACCTTCACCCGTATTGACTTGACCGCCGCGGGAGCCGATTAAATAAATACCGTCTTTAATGTCTTCTAAAATTTCTTCAAACGATGCGTCGCCTTTGTCAATGTAAGTGTTGCTCATGCGTACGACCGGCATCGCGTATCCTTGCGCGCGCGAGTTTCCTGAAACGCCTTCAAAAACGCCGGCGGTTTCTCGGGAATGCATATAAGAATTCAGAACACCATCTTTTATCAAAATAGTTTTTTCGGAAGCGACGCCCTCAGCATCAAACGGGTAATAACCGTATTCGTGAATTGTCGGGTCGTCAATCACTGTAATTTGAGAGGACGCGATTTTCTGTCCGAGTTTTCCTGAAAGAACGGAATCATTCTGAAGAACCAAATCCGCTTCCGATGCGTGTCCGACGGCTTCATGCGTAAAAACGCCGGCCAGTTCAGGATCTAAAATGACAGGCAGCGCGCCGCCTTTGGGTGTTTTGGCGTTTAAAAGTTCAAGTGCGGTATTCGCCGCGTTTTTCGCCAATTCGTAAGGATCGTTCTTTTCAAAAATTTCGTAGCCTGAAATATTGAATCGGCTTTCTCTGCCTGCCTGGTAATTGTTTCCGTCAGCAGCAACCGCTGAAACCGAAAAACCGCTTCGAACGGTTTTGTATTCTCTTTCCTCGCCTTCCGAATTCAAAAAGCGTGTCGTCAGCAATGATTCGGAATAGGACACGCGTGTGCTTTTAATGCCTTCCGCTTTCGCATATTTTTCAATTTCGCGCAGCAATTCGACTTTGTCTTCCACACTGATGTCTTCGGGATTGACTTTAATTGAAGGCATAGACGCCACTTTTCTTTTCGGAACCTCTCCGAGAATCACTTTTTCTTTGGGTGTGCTTTTGTTCATGGAAGCGGCCAGTTCGGATGCGTTTTTAATTCCCGTTTCCAAATCTGTTTCGCCGTCAATGGATGTATAACCCCACGAACCGTGGCAAAGCGCGCGAATTCCGGCGCCTTTGGAGCTGTTTTTAGAAATCGTCTCCAACTTTCCGTTATCTAATACAATCGTCATTGAACGCCCTTCAATTTGATTGGCGTCATAATATTGAATTTGAGTCATTTTTATCCTCGTTTTTATGTTCATTTTTTATGTTCGTTTATATCGTATTAATATAATAGAATCAATCGATATTCGCATTTTTAAATCTTTGTTTTATTTTTGTTGTTTTTTATTGATTTAATTCAATTCATTACGTTTGATTCCTTCTGTTTTTATTCTATTTTTCATCATTGAAAAGGATAAACTATATAAATTTAAAAGATATTTCAAACATCAGGTGATTATTATGATTGGCATCAAAGAAATTGCATACGTTACAGCGGCATCTGTCGTTCTTTCGATCGTTCTTTTCGCATGGTACGCATTCGGCGCACCTGTTACAGGACTTGACTTGACAAGCAATGCGAACCAGATGGCACTCGTCGGTATCGGCGTTGTTATTTGCGCAGTTGCATACGCATTATCCAAACCGGAATTCTGATTTCGGTTTATCATTCCTTTTTTATTTTTTCTAATTCTTCGATTTGATTTTCTCTTCTTCATACTTTGGTTGCTTACTTTTGCGGTTTATTCTATTTCTGTCGCTGCCCGCCGCGCGCGATTGACACAAATTTTACAAAATTAATAAAAACGGGGTGGGGTTTCGTATTTTTTTGTTAATTATATGCACCTGCCGAACGCAAAACTAATTTCTACTTGGAGTCAGGTGTTTGTTTCCACTTGGAGTCAGGTTTCTGTTTCTGCTTGGAGTCCGTTTTTAGTTTGCAGTGGGAGGGCGGTCTGCATTTAAAATCGCTTCGCGATTTTTGCGGCTGCCGCCGCAGTAATATTTCCGTTCGCCACCGCGCGCGAGCTGCACCCTTTTTATCAAACTTAAAGACAAATCCGAGTACAATTTTTGATTTTTTATCGGCAAATTGGTTATTTTTATCTATGCTTTCTCTTTCGCTTTTTGGGCGGCGGAACCCTTTCTTTTAAATATTTGTTATGCTTTCTAATATCCATCTTACATTCACTTACATCAATCCGAACGGGCTTGATTATACGGTTTTTCAGGAGAACACTATGGCGACTTTAACTTTTGATGATCTTTTTGAATCGCATTTAATTGACAACGTTATTGATTTTTCGATAACGGATATTTTCATCGCAATGGTTTTGGCTTTTATTGTCGGACTTTTCATCTTTTTTATTTATAAAAAGACATTCAGCGGCGTCATGTATTCTTCGGGGTTCGGCGTCTCGCTCGTTGCGATGGCGCTCGTGACGACAATGATTATTATCGCGATCAGTTCCAATCTGATTCTCTCACTCGGTATGGTCGGCGCGCTTTCTATTGTTCGTTTCCGATCAGCCGTTAAAGAACCGATGGATATCGCATTTTTATTCTGGGCAATTTCTGCCGGTATTGTTATCGGCGCCGGTCTCATTCCGCTTGCCGTTCTCGGCTCGGCATTTATTGGTTTGATTCTGATACTTTTCGCAAGCAAAAAACCGCTTGATAAACCGTATATTTTAGTCGTTGACTGCGACAATGACGAAACCGAAAAAACCGTCATGGAATATGTCAAATCTTCCGTTAAAAAGCAGGTTCTCCGCTCTAAAACACTTTCCGGTGACGGTATTGAACTGACGGTTGAAGTTCGTCTGACCAATCAGGAAAGTGACTTCCTCAATCAGATTTCAAAAACACCGGGCGTTTCCAGCGCTGTTTTGGTGAGTTATAACGGGGAATATGTAACATGAGTTCTGAAAAAGGAACAGGACTCATCGACAGCAAATATATGAATGTATTAGCGGTGGCGCTGATTCTTGTCGCCATCGTTTTTGTTTTTATCTTAGTTCTTTCCCCCGGCAGCATCGGCATTCATCCCGCGGAACAAAACACGGATTACGAAGAAATGATGTTTGACCGCAACGCAATCACGACAATTGAAATAGAAATGGGTGAACGCGATTGGGATTATTTGCTTTCCAATCCGAAAAGCGAAGCTTATCTCCCCTGCAACGTCACAATCAACGGTCAGAAGTTCAGCGGTGTCGGCATCCGAACGAAAGGACAATCCAGTTTGGTTTCGGTTGCCGCAAGCAATTCCGATCGCTACAGTTTTAAATTCAAAGCGGATGCCTACATTCCCGGCCAATCTTTTTTCGGTCTGAAAGAATTCGTTGTCAACAACAATTACCGCGACCCGACTTACATGAAAGAATATATGGCATACGACATGATGGATTATGCCGGCGTTCCTGTTCCGCTTTTCGCTTACGCCGATATTGATATCAACGGCAAAGATTGGGGTCTTTATTTAGCAGTGGAATCAACCGAAGACGATTTCGCGAACCGTGTTTTCGGTTCCGATCACGGCAAACTCTACAAGCCCGAACTCATCAACGAATCCAAAATCCCGAAATTAAACGGTGTTTATCCGCCGCTTGAAACGGATGTCAATCAGGGTGCCGCTTTGATTTATACCACTGACAGCATTTGGGATTATTATCAGGTTTTCGGAAATGCCGTTTTCAAAAACACAACGCAATCCGATTGCAGGCGTGTTCTGGCCGCGATTGAGCACATCAACAAAGGCGAAGATTTAGATGATTATGTTTTCGCGAATGAAACGCTGAGCTACATCGCGGTTAATGGTATTGTTGTCAGCATGGACAGTTATGCCGGCCCGTCCCTGCAAAATTATTACATTTATGAAAAAGACGGTAAAATCATGCTTTTCCCTTGGGATTTGAATTTCGCGTTTGACGGTTACAAAGACAACAGCACGCCGTCAGTCGTTGATTATCCGATTGACACGCCTGTTTATTCCAACGTTTCCATGTTCCACCGCCCTGTAATTAACAAGCTGCTGGAAAATGAAACCTACAAAGAACAATATTACGAAATTATTCAGAATATTCTGGACGGCTATTTCAAAAGCGGCCGCTATGAAGAAACAATTAACAGAATGGACAGTTTGATCGGTGAATCTGTTCGTGACGATCCGACAGCTTTTGTTTCATATGAACAATATGCAGCGGGCGTTGAAGCGATGCGTGTTTTTGGTGAATACCGCGCACACAGTCTTGAAGGACAGCTGAACGGAACGATTCCGAAAAATCATTTTGATCAGAGGGTTGACCAAACGAATTTATCAAAAGACGCGCCTGTTGACGCAATATTCATGGAACGGACTTTTAAATATGTCATTAAGCCCGAAAATCCGAGATACAATTCTCTTTTGCATTCTCAAAACCAACCGGCTGAATCTTTGCCGGATAATCTGAATGAACCTGCACCGGAGGTCGACTCCGAAACCAACTTAGAAGCTGATCCCGCAGCCAACCTTGAAGCCAACTCCGAAGCCGACCTTGAAGTCGACTCAGAATTGCAGGAACGCCGGGAAAAGACAACAAATCAAAAAAATGCAGCTGAGACAGCGGTGTGAGGATTAATTATGGAAATGCAATTCAGACACGAGCTTAAATATTACATCAACACGGCTGATTATTTGACAATTCAATCCCGTCTTTCGAAGTTTGCCGAAAAGGACCGCAATGTCAATGAAAACGGCACTTATCATGTCCGCAGTTTATATTTTGAAACGCCGACTGACCGCATTTTATCTGAAAAAATAAACGGTGTGAACAATCGTGAAAAGTTCAGGATTCGTATGTACAACAATGATCCGTCTTTCATCAGATTGGAAAAAAAGACAAAGGTCAACGGTTTTGCGAATAAATCGGATGCGTCGGTAACGCAGGCCGAATGTGAAAAACTTTTGTCGGGCGATACTTCCTGGATGAAAAAATCCGAAAACGCTCTTTTGGTCGAACTCTATGCTAAAATGAAGTATGAACAGCTTCGACCGAAAACGGTTGTTGATTATGTTCGCGAGCCGTTCATTTACAAACCCGGAAATGTTCGAGTGACGCTTGATTCTCAAATCAAAACAGGAATCAATGCCAAAGATATGTTCAATCCCGACTTGCCAACAATTCGAACAAACGGCAGCAATGTCATTATTATGGAAGTTAAATACGATAATTTCCTGCCGGCGGTCATTCAAACAATGGTTCAGGTTCAAAATCGTAAATCAACGGCATTTTCTAAATATGCGGTTGCCAGAATGTTTGGGTAATTAAGGTTTGAATAATTATATTTTGAATAATTACATTTTGATTTATTTTTCATTTTTTGAAATCGTCTTTCCGTTTAATGATTCTATTCTAAACTTATGCCTTCTTCTTCTGTATGGGATGAAAAGTTCAAATACGACCGCAAAGTGAGATTTCATGAGCGCAGCGAGTGAAATTGAGCGTGCGGATTCGTACTATTTATTCTATGAAAATACGAATTATTTTTTTAATTTTTCCTCTGTTGGGTCTATTTCGTATTATTTTACCTTATTATATGCACCTGCCGAACGCGTGCTACCGGCAGCTACCTTACCGCTGCCATTACCGTTTCTGCTGCCGGCAGCCACGCACGCGCGCGCCGCATCAATTTTACAAAATAAAATGAAAAATATCAGACCTTTTTCCATATCGTTTTTCATATCTTTTCTCTCTATCTTTATAAAAAGTCAAAAAATTATAAATATTAGTTTTTCTTTTCTAATGTAAACCTTTATTTTATTTTGGTTTACAATGGAGTTTCAGAATATGAATCACTTACAATTTCGACATGAGCTGAAATATTACATCAATATGGCGGATTATTTGACGATTAAAAGCCGTATGTCCGCTTTTGCCGAAAAAGACCGCCATGTTAGTGAAAATGGGACATACAAAATAAGAAGTTTATATTTTGAAACGCCGACAGATCGGGTTTTAATGGAAAAAATTAACGGCGTCAATAACCGCGAAAAATTCAGAATCAGAATGTACAACGATGATCCGTCTTTTATCCGGTTGGAGAAGAAGACGAAAATCAACGGTTTTTGCAACAAAATTGACGCGCCCGTAACGCAAGAGCAGTGTGAGCAGCTTCTTGCCGGAAAAACGCAGTGGATGAAAGAGTCGGAACACGCGCTTTTGGCAGAACTCTATTCTAAAATGAAATATGAGCAGCTTCGGCCGAAAACGATTGTTGATTACATCCGCGAGCCGTTTATTTACCATCCGGGAAATGTCCGCGTGACGCTTGATTCTGAAATCAAAACAGGTATTCATGTTAAGGATATGTTTAACCCCGAAATGCCGACAATTCGGACAAACGGCAGCAATGTCATCATTTTGGAAGTCAAATACGACAATTTCATTCCGACCATCGTTTTAAACGCAGTGAGCGTTCAAAATCGTAAAAGTACAGCCTTTTCAAAATATGCTGTCGCACGCCTGTTTGGGTAATTAAAAACGGATTGAAAATTAAAGAAAGTTGGAAATACAAAACAAAAATGAAAAAATGCAAAACAAAAATTCAAAAAAACACACAAAAAAATCAAAAAATGAAAAATTGGATTTAAAAAATTAATTTTAATATTTTAGGAGAAATTTAATGGCTACGTTAACATTTAATGATATTTTATCATCCAATATTATTGATAACGTCACTAATTTTTCAGTGACGGATATGGCAATCGCTATGATTTTGGCGTTTGTCATCGGCTTGTTTATTTATTTTGTTTACAAAAAAACATTCAGCGGCGTGATGTATTCATCCGGATTCGGTGTTTCGCTTATTGCTATGGCACTTGTGACAACCATGATTATCATGGCTATCAGTTCCAACATCATCTTATCACTCGGTATGGTCGGCGCGCTGTCGATTGTTCGTTTCAGATCGGCCGTTAAGGAGCCGATGGATATCGCTTATCTCTTTTGGGCAATCTCTGCCGGTATCGTTGTCGGCGCCGGTCTGATTCCGCTGGCTGTTTTCGGATCTATCTTTATCGGTATCATTCTCTATGTCTTTTCCAACAAGAAGCCGACTGACAAGCCTTACATTTTAGTTGTTGACTGCACCGGCGATGAAGCCGAAAAAACAGTAAATGAAATCGTTCAAAAGTCTGTTAAAAAGCAGGTTCTTCGTTCCAAGACAATTTCAGCAAACGGAACCGAGCTGACGATTGAAGTTCGCCTTGCCGATTCTGAAAACAATTTCATCAACCAAATCGCCGCCATTTCAGGCGTTTCAAGCGCGGTTTTGGTCAGCTATAACGGGGAATATGTGACATGAGCAGCGAAAAAGGAACCGGCGCCATCAACAGCAAATATTTGAATGCTGCGACAATTATATTGGCAGCGGCAGCTGTTGTTTTCGTTTTGGTTCTGATGTTCGCGCCGGGAATGATCGGCATTTATTCCGCCTCTCAGTCCGTTCTTTACGAAGAAAAAATATTCAACACAAGTGAAATCACATCAATCAGCATTGAAATCAGCGATGAAGATTGGGCAGATATGTTAGCTAATCCGACCGCTGAAGAATTTCACCGCTGCAATGTGACAATCAACGGCGAGACATTTTATTCCGTCGGCATTCGAACGAAAGGAATGACAAGTTTGTCACAGGTCGCAAGCAGCGATTCAGATCGATACAGTTTCAAGCTGAAAGCCGACAAATACGTTTCCGGTCAGACATTTTTCGGTCTGGAAGAATTTGTTATCAATAATATGTATCAGGACCCGACTTACATGAAGGAATATCTGTCCTATGATATGATGAGTTATATCGGCGTTCCGACACCCCTTATCGCTTTTGCCGATATTGAACTCAATGATGAACCGTGGGGATTGTATTTGGCAGTCGAAGCTGTCGAAGAAGACTTTGCGGCTCGTGTTTTCGGCGGTGATTTCGGTCAACTGTATAAACCCGAAAGTATGAATATGGGCGGCGGTGGCATGGGCGGCGGTGGCATGGGCGGCGGTGGTCAAGGCGGTCCGAACAATGCGGAAGGTGTTCGTCCCGGCGATGCCGGCGGTAATTTCCCCGGAACTTTCCCAAGCGGTATTGAAAACGGTGGCGTGATGCCGCTGCAAGCAGCCGAGGGAATGAGTTTTGATCAAGAGAGTTTTAATCAAGCGAATTTTGATCAAGCAGGCGAACAGCAAAATATTGAAAGTGGTATGCAAAACGCGGACGGTTTCCCCGATATGAATGGCGGTAGATTTGGTGGCGGCGGTCCCGGCGGCTTCGGCGGAACAGGCGGCGGTGCCGATTTGGTTTACACCGATGATAATGTTTCAAGTTACAATCAAATCTTCGAAAATGCCGTTTTCAGCAATGCGAAGGATTCAGATTTTAAGCGTGTCATCACCGCTTTGAAATATCTGAATGCCGGCGAAGAACTGGAAACTTATGTTGATGTCGATGAAACACTTCGTTACTTTGCGGCCAATACTGTTCTTGTAAATCTGGACAGCTATGTCAGTAACCTGAAGCACAATTATTATCTCTACGAAAAGAATGGACAGATTTCGATTCTGCCGTGGGATTTTAATTTGGCTTTCGGTGCTTTCCAAGGCGGTGATGCATCATCTTCCGTTAATTTCCCGATTGATACGCCTGTTTCAGGAGTCAGTTTAGAAGACCGTCCGCTCATAGGCGTTCTGCTGGAGAATGAAACCTATAAAGAAACATATCATGTGTATCTTTCGGAAATTATTGACGGCTATTTCAACAGCGGCTATTATGATGAAACCATCACGCGATTAGATGCCCTGATTAACGAATCCGTCCAAAATGACGCGACTTCTTTCTACAATTACAGCGAATATTTGACAGCCGTTGAAACACTTCGTCTTTACGGTGAACTTCGCGCAGAAAGTGTCCAAGGCCAACTGAATGGAACAATTCCGTCAACAAGTGAAGGCCAACAAAGCAATCCGGATGCTCTAATCGATGCATCAGAGTTGAATATGAACGAGATGGGCGGCATGGGCAATATGGGCAGAGCAGACGGAAACAGCAGACAGAGGGGGCAGACCGGCACAGATGTGCAGGCTGCTGCTGCCGTGCCGGCAGTTCCAAGTGCAAATGCAAATACAGATGCGAATGCTGCTGCTCTGCCGTCCGGCAGCTGACAGTAATTTGTATCAGCTGTCAGCTGCAAACTCGGCAAGCTGTACAGTTGATACAGTGCTCAACTGCAATCTTAGCAGGCGCAGTCAGTACAGCGGATCTGTAGCAGACATCCGCCGGCAGCAATTGCCTGTCTTCGTTTTTTATTTTTATTATTTTTTTTAAGACGTTTTCAACCTTTTTGATTTTATAAAAGATGATTCTGTCTTTTTGAATTATATTTTTTAAAAGAAAATTCCCATTTGTTTGAATTTAAAAAAATGATTCCAATCTTTTTCAGATCTTGAAAAAAGCGTTCTCTTTTATTGAAACAAATTATCAGAAAAGAGTCAATTAATAAAATGAAAAGATAAAATGAAAAAAGAAATGGAAAAAGAAAGGGTGTAAACACCCTTCAAAACGTAAAACTTTAGAGAATAATTTCAATATCTAATTCTTCTGCAAGTTCTTTGTAGCGGTTTCGAATGGTCACTTCTGTCACGCCAGCAACATCTGCCACTTCTCTTTGCGTTCTGCGTTCGCCGCAGAGGATAGATGCAATGTAAATGGCTGCTGCTGCGACACCGGTCGGACCGCGGCCGCTTGTTAATTCTTTTTCGGAAGCCTGTCTTAAAATTTCAACACTTTTTGACTGAACTTCGCCTTTCAAATTCAAACCAGAACAGAATCTCGGAACGTAGTCAATCGGAGATGTCGGCATGAGTTTGAGTGAAAGTTCTCTTGAAATAAAGCGGTAAGTTCTGCCGATTTCTTTTCTGCTGACTCTTGACACTTCTTCAACTTCATCGAGCGTTCTCGGAACACCGCACTGACGGCAGGCTGCGTAAAGCGCTGCAGCGGCGACACCTTCAATACTGCGTCCGCGAATGAGGTTTTTATCGACCGCTTTTCTGTAAACGACAGACGCGGTTTCACGAACCGTTCTCGGAAGACCGAGGGCGGATGCCATACGATCCAATTCAGACAAAGCGAACGCAAGGTTTCTTTCCGTCGCATTGCTGACACGAATACGTCTCTGCCACTTTCTTAAACGATAGAGCTGGGCTCTGTTCTTGGAAGAAATTGATTTGCCGTAAGAGTCACGGTTTCTCCAGTCAATCATAGTGGAGAGACCTTTGTCGTGAATCGTGTATGTCATCGGCGCACCGACACGAGAGCGTTTCATACGCTGGTCGTGGTCAAACGCACGCCATTCCGGACCTTCGTCAACGAAATCGGCATCAACGACAAGACCGCAGTCGCCGCAGACAAGTTCTGCGCGCTCATAATCGTGAACGAGATTTTGGCTGCCGCACTCAGGACAAGAGTAGACTTCCGTTTCTTTGGGCGTCTCCTTCTCCTTTTTGGCGCGGATCATCTCTTTAATTTTATCTCGATTTACTGTTTCTGAATATCGAACCCTTTCTATTTCCATTGTCATCACCTTTTTATTTTCCGTTTTTGGGCGAATTGTTTTGAATGCTGCTTTATCGAATAAGTAATATAATTACAAATTAGCCAAATTTATTAACCAAATCAGTTAAGCAAACTGATTAAACAAATTGATTAAACAAATTGATTTAACAAATTTATTAAACCGGTTGCCGGCGGCATGTACAAATCATTTGACATAAACTTTATCTTTCACGAGTTTTTTTGCCTGCGCGGAATCAATTTCCCTAAAAATGCGCACCAAAAAGTACGGCTGCTTTTCCGATCCGAAAACCGTAACGACTTTCCCGACCGGTCGAACACTTTTATCAATCACTTGCATGTTCATCATTTTGTAAAGCGGCGTGTCATCCGGCGTGTCATATTTGACAACAAAGCATGATTTACCGTGCAAATGAGAAACTGTTCCGAGCCGTTTCATGAAATCCTCAAAATTCGTAAATGAGACAGTTTATAATTTTCTGTCTGTGATTCTGTACTGCATTATGCATTTTTTTAATTTGGCGGAATAACTCCGACAATAACCTTTAAATCTTTAAATCGACTATGAGTTAATCATTGAGATTTAAAAATCGAAGCGGCAGCGCCCAATTGCAATTCGCAAATGAACTTATAACTCTATAAGTCCGCTCATCCTATTTAAACTTGCCGTAACAGTTATAAATAAAACTGACTTTTTTAAATAAAAACGATTTAGATTTTAACATGTTTTTAAAAATGAGTCTATGAATCTGTTTTAAAAGCTAATCAAAAATAAAATGAATACAAAATTAACGAATCGAAATTTAAAACGAATCAAAAAATAAAAAGAATTAACCGAAAAGTGTTTGCTTTCCGGTTTATGATTTGTTTTGTATTTGTTTTGTAAACGGCTTCACACTTTTACAGATGTTAATGCCTCTTCCATCTTTTTTAAGAATTCTTCTTTTTTCGGGCTGTCAACCAAAGCGTATTCCAAAACTTCCGTAATTGTTGAAACCGGAATGATTTCGATGATGTCTTTGTAAGAATCTTCAATCATCACATCAGATTCATTGGCTTTTGGAATGATGACTTTCTTGATGCCGGCTTGAGCAGCCGCTTCAATCTTATAAGTGACGCCGCCGACAGGCAGCACATCACCGCGGACTGAAAGCGATCCGGTCATGGCAATCGTCTGATTAACCGGAATCTTTTCATATGCTGAAAGAACGGCAGTCGCAATCGAAACAGACGCACTGTCACCTTCGACGCCTTCATAAGTGCCGACAAACTGAATGTGAATGTCAATCGCTTCAATGTTCTTTCCGGTAACCTTTTTAATCACAGCGGAAACGTTCTTCACAGCTTCACGCGCAATTGTTTTCAGTTGACCTGTTGCGATAATATTACCCTGAGCGCCGGACATAGACGGTGTCACTTCCGACAGAATCGGAAGAACAATACCCGAATCGCCGCCGATCACAGCTAAACCGTTGACACGGCCGATTTCGCCGCCGTCTTTGAAGAAGGATTCGTAATCTTTCTTGTTTTCCAAATAACGGTCAGCCAATTGCTGTTCAATGGAACGGGAAATCTTTTTTGCCCTCAGCACATGGTCTGCTGTCGTAAACGGTGCATTGTCAGCACGTGCTAAGTCACCGGCAACACGAACCAAACCGCCCAAATCTCTTAATTTAAGAGTCAGCTGGCCTTTGCGTCCGGAACGGCGTTTTGCTTCGCGGATAATTTCCTTGACAGCGTTTTCATCAAACTGCGGAATATGTCCGTCACGCATTACTTCCTGAGCAACGAAACGAATGAATTTGTCGCGGTTTTCAGGCGTGTCCGGAATAGATTCGCGCATATAAACTTCATAACCGTAGCCTTTAATTCTTGAACGAAGGGCCGGGTGCATCTTTTCAAGCGCATCAATGTTACCTGCTGCCACCATGATAAAGTCACAGGGGACAGGTTCTGTTTTAACGAGTGCGCCCGAACTTCTTTCGGACTGACCGGTGATTGCGTATTCTTTTTCTTGAAGCGCTGTCAGCAAACTCTGCTGGGATTCAATGCTTAAGATATTGATTTCATCCATAAACAAAACCCCTTTGTGGGATTTGTGGATGTCGCCGGCTTCGACACGGTCGTGTGCCGGGGTTTCAAGACCGCCGGACTGGAACGGGTCGTGTCTGACATCGCCGAGAAGGGCACCTGCATGAGCGGCGGTTGCGTCAACGTAAGGTGCCTGCTGCTTGTTGTAGTTGGTCACCAAAAGTTTCGGAATCATCGCTTCATCGCGGCCGATAAACTGTCTGCCGACTGTTAAAAGGAGCAGACAAATGAAAATCGCAATTAAAATGCTTTGACCTGTAAAGATTGTATAGAGAACAATACCGACCATCAAAAACATCAAAATCATTGTTTTTGACTGCGCTTTCTTTTGCGCTTCGGCACGGTGAGCGGCAACGATTTCTCTGCCTTTGCCTGCCGGAACGCGGCGGATGCGCGGATTGTTTGAATCTTCTGCATTCGGATAAACCAGAATGTCTTCCAGTTCTTCTTTGGGGAGTAACTCTGCCATTGCTTTTGCCAGTAAAGATTTACCCGTTCCCGGCGTTCCGATCATCATGACGTGACGTCTTTGGCGGGCTGCTTTTCTGACGATTTCAACAGCTTCTTCCTGACCCAAAATTTGATCTATCAGAAGCGGCGGAACATTTATTTCCCCCGTATTGCTGAAGCTGACTCCGAGTTCTATGTCTTCATTATCATTCGGAATATCTTTTATTTCCGGATCATTGCTTCCGCTTTCAGTCGTTATCGGAGCAGATCCTTCTTTTAGAGTTACTTCAACATCCGTTTTTTGATCATCCTGATTATTGATTTCCCCGGAGAACGTACCGTTATCGGCATCACGTTCTTCGAGTTCGTTGAATGTTTCCATTTTTATCACACTTAAATCTGAAATTATAAAAATCGCTGTTCGATCTGAAATTAATTGTAAAAAACGAAACCGTTTGAAAAAGCTTGTGAAATAAATAAACAAGCTCTTTATCTGTTATTTATTTTATGGTAGATACAATATCATATAAACCGCTATAACCCTATAAGAATTTAATTCTCCAAATCCAATATAAACCGGAATTATAATAATCAATTGTATCTCAGGTTAGTGTAATTAAATTAATGTTAGTAGTGTATTGAGCGTGTAATTTAATGTTGGTATATTAATTGTGGTGTATGTTAGCGTATTAATGTAGTGTATGTTGGCGTATTAATGTGCATGTTGGTGTATTATGTTCGTGTAATTTAATTATCCATGGCTAAAACATCTGTTCGAACTGCATGAATCAAAGCGTATGCCATTAGAGAGATGCCAAAACACAAGAAGACGCCGACCAAATAATGTCCGGCGACCAACGCAAAAACAATGACGGCACAAATTGAACCGCCCGCAGCATATTTTATTTTCTCCATCAGGCCGTAAGGTTCAATTTCTTCGCCTTTTTTAATTTTGTAATATTTGTATGCCGCTAAAACTGCAACAACGAGAACAATAATAACGAATGCAATCGTTTTTAATAATCCGGCGAAGAGACCGATCAAAGCGCCTGCAATAATAACCGGAATCCATTTTTTAAGATCTGATTTTTTAATTTTCGGTACTTCCAATGTACATCACTCGTCTTTGTCTGATAAAAAAAGAAAACGACTTTCGTAAATATAATAGTTTTCCGCTTTCTTTTTGATTTCTCGTCCTTTCTATTACTTTTTAAACAGATTTTATTTGACAAAGAATGAATAATTTATATCCGATAAAACGTATCCAATTGATTGCAATAATTTCAATAATTATCATATATTCTATAATATTTCTGTATCCTTGTCTCATATCAAGTTTATATTTACTTCAAACCGGAGAATTAAATGAAAGCCGAACACTTTTTGATTATTTTTATTGTCGTATCTATTGGTTTAATAGCGGCGGCAACGTTTCATTATTCGGTGGAACCGACGGTTAATTTTAAAGTAACGG
Organism: Methanimicrococcus sp. OttesenSCG-928-J09; assembly: GCA_030266245.1. Classification (GTDB taxonomy): domain Archaea; phylum Halobacteriota; class Methanosarcinia; order Methanosarcinales; family Methanosarcinaceae; genus Methanimicrococcus. The sequence goes on along the minus strand of JAJDHP010000010.1, from coordinate 5,729 downwards.
ATATGGAAGTTCTATTTTATGAAGAAAATGCGACGGCAGATATTGAATATGAAGTCGGATTTTTGACGCAGATTTATGTTTTCTTTTTCGGCAGCCGGAATCTGAATCCTTTTTTGGATGAGCTGCTGTATGATTTTGAAGAATATCGTGTTATTTCCGTCCACGGTACAACCGCAACGGTTGAGCTGATTAATGCGTCCCGTCTTTCCGGTTCATATTATCTGCACGATACTCACATGCTTGGTTTTGAAGTCGGGAAACTGACACTCAAATATCCGGACGGTAAGACACTGACATTTGAAAATGCAACGGAAACACCGAATACTTTCTATTGATCTTTTATTTGATTTTCTTTAGTGTTTTCTTCTTTCTCTTCTAATTCTCTTTTTTTCATTTTCTCTTTTTTCATTCTCTTAAACTGATTCGTACCTTATAATTCTGCAAAAAACTACTTCCTTCAATTTATTATTGCAATACTTTCTGCCTGTTTCTGGCTATCATTTTTATTATATGTACCTGCCAACGCAAAACTAATACGGCTACCTTACCGTTTCCGTTTGCTGCTGCGACCTTACTATTGCCGCTGCAACCCCTCCGCGCGCGAACTGCACAAATTTTACAAAATAATAAAAATCGAAGTACGTTTTTCTTTATTTTTTCGATTCATTTCAGCCGATTTACTGCGGTTTTTCCCCGTATATTTAAAGGACCGCGCCCGCAACTCAAAACCTTTATATACGATTATCATGTTTATGAGAAGTGCACAGCCGTGAGGTAAAGGGCAGCAAAGCGCTGTCATGATTTCGGTTTTGAACCGAATAATTACTTCACAAAATCAAATTCATTAATGGGCTCGTGGTCTAGATGGTTATGACGTCGCCTTGACATGGCGGAGGTCCTGAGTTCGAATCTCAGCGGGCCCATCTTTTCGATTGCTGTATGCCGAAAATTAAAACGAACGGCACTTTGTGCCCAAATAGCTCAGTTGGGAGAGCGCTGCCCTGAAGAGGCAGTTGTCGCTGGTTCAAGTCCGGCTTTGGGCATTTTCAGCTATCGAAACCATTTAATAGCTTGAAACAATTTTGCTTTAAGCATTCAGAAAACACTGGTAGTGTAGTGGTTATCACCGGGCGTTGCCAACGCTCGAACCCGGGTTCGAGTCCCGGCCAGTGTATTTATCTTTTTCTTTAAGTTTAAAATCGCAAAGAAGACATTCTTTTTCTAATTTTTCAGATTTTTTTGGTTGATTTTTCGATTGCTGCTGTTATTTATTGATGTTTGCAGCAGCCTGCCGCCGCGCGCGAGCTCCATCGTTTTTGATATGTTCCTAAAACCAAGCCCTCGTTTTTATCAACAATTAAATTTTGTTTTATTTTCATTGAAAACTGTTAAATCACTTTGATTCGTTTTTCTCGCAAACTCAAATAAAAATCGGGATCATCATGGAATTTAAATCATGCAAAAAACTGTACCGCAAAGAGACGCACCGCATCAAATCTCCTGAAGAGACATTTGAAATTGTTGACTCTTTGACGGAAACTGCCGGCATTACGCGTGTGGCAGACATTACTAAACTGGACCGTCTCAATATTCCCGTTTTTTCATGTATTCGGCCGGGCGCAGCTGACGGCGCCATTTCAGTTTACAATGGCAAAGGCGTCACACCGATGGCGGCTCGTGTTTCGGCAATCATGGAAGGATTGGAACGCTATTCGGCAGAACTTCAGGAAGGCGACCAGATTATAACCGGCAAATATCCCGTTTTGTCAGAAGAATTTGAAGTTTTAGATCCGGTTGAATTAATTTTGCCGGATGCTGTTGATCCCGACGCTGTTCTTCCATGGACTGCATGTTATGAAATTATGTTTGCGGAAGACGGCGACACATTGGTGGCTGAAGAACTTCTTGTTCCGTCGGCTGCTGTTTATCATCCGCTCCCCTCTCATTATTATTCTGTATTTCGAACCGGAACAAATGGAATCGCATCCGGAAACGCTCTTGAAGAAGCAGCTTTTCATGCAATGTGCGAAATCATTGAGCGCGATGCCTGGTCACTTTGCGAAGCCGGCAAAACAGGCGGCAGACTGATTACTGATATCGATGATTCCGATCTCTTAAATCTCATTAATTCGTTTAAAGAAGCGGGCGTTGAAGTTATTTTGCGCGATATTACAAGCGATATCGGGCTGCCGACTATTGCGGCTATTTCAGATGATGTTTCATTGAAAGATCCGACTTTGCTGTGTTTGGGCATGGGCACGCATTCGTCTCCGAAAATTGCGGCCCTTCGTGCTTTGACGGAAGTTGCGCAAAGCCGCGCGACTCAAATTCACGGCGCGCGAGAAGATGCGGTGAGCGCTGATGTGCGCAAGCAGATCGGTTACGAACGAACGAAGCGGTTGAATGCGAAATGGTTTGATGAAGCTGATTCCATCAAATGGTCTGAATTAAAAGATTTGTCTTCCGATGACTTTTTGGATGAAATCAAAAATACAATTCGCGCTTTAAATCGGGTCGGGCTTCAAACGGTCATTTTCAAAGATCTCACGCGTCCCGAACTTGGAATTCCTGTCGTTCGCGTCATCATCCCGGGAATTGAATCTTATGCAATTGATTCTGACAGAATGGGGTTGCGCTGCAAAGATGCGCGCGCGAAAGCAGCAAAATCAGGCGGCAGCAGAGTTCGAAAATATGTCCGCGAAACTTAATTATTAATTTTTTATTTTTTATTGAATTTTATTTTCTTTAATTCCATTAAATTTGTTGAACATTTGAAAATCAGGATTATTATGTCTGAAAAATCGGTCATTGTATTTCTCGGGCCCAGTTTGGATTTGGAAACGGCTCGTTCCATTTTGCTGAGTGCAGACTATCGTCCGCCCGCTTCGCGCGGCGATCTTGAAAAAGCCGCTCGTGAAGGTCCTGATATCATTTGCCTGATTGACGGCGTTTTTTTTGAGCAGTGTTCTGTCGGTCACCGTGAAATTCTCGGCGCTTTGAAACAGGGGATTTCCGTTATCGGTGCCTCCAGTATGGGCGCGCTTCGCGCTTCTGAAACCGAATCTTTTGGAATGATTGGCATCGGCCAGGTTTTTGAATTATATAAAAATAAAATCGTAGAGTCCGATGACGAAGTTGCCGTCATTTGTGACCCGCGAACCAATGAAGCGCTTTCGGAAGCGCTTGTAAATATTCGGGCAACAATTGAAAAGGCGGTTGATGAATCTGTTTTGTCCGCCGAAGAAGGTATACTGTTTTTGGAAACGGCGGCCGGGATTTATTATCCTGACAGAATTTATGACCACTTTATTGATTTGCTCAAAAATGAGACCGCTTGTTTAGATTCTGTCTCTAAATTTGAAGAATGGATTTTGAACGGAAATGCAAAGGATATTAAAAAAGAAGATGCGATTTCCGCTTTGAAATACGTTCAAACTTTAATTTTGGAGAAATAATTTTAAGAGTTGTATGAAAAACAGCTCTGTCTTTTTTGTTTTTATTTTTGAAAATTGGAGCAGCTCGCGCGCGGCGGCAGCCGCAAAAATCGCGTAAGCGATTTTTAAGTAAACATCTGACTCCAAGTGGAAACAGTAACCTGACTCCAAGTGGAAACAGTAATCTGACTCCAAGTAGCAACAAACACCTCCCTCCACTGCTACAAGAATCATGAATGCAGCGAGCAAATTAAAGGGGTTAAGAAAAAAGATTTTTCAATTTTAATCCAAAAATTAATAAAATCCAAAAAGAGAAATGGAAAAGAAAAACAAAAAAAGAAAAAAATGGAAAATCATTCCTCGCCTTCATCGACGACAAGGATATGATTTTTCTCTTTACTATCTTTTTGAACACAATCGCTGTTTTCCTGGCAGTAAAGGATTTCTTCAATCGTTTCGGCTGTAATCAATTCACCGGGAATGCAAATCGGAATCCCCGGCGGATAAATCATGACAGCTTCAGCGGCAATACGCCCGACAGCTTCACCGATTTCAACTGAAACTTTATCGGCATAAAATGCTTGTCTCGGAGACATTTTCTGCGGCGGAACGTACACGATTTCTTCGGGAATGTCCAACATCTCATACTTGCCGTAATAAGTTTCGGCAAGGTCTTTGAAAGCATCGGCTAATTTCCAAATCGTTTCTTTCGTATCACCGACCCCGATGACTGCCAAAACAATCGTCGGCTCGGCAAGCTCCAGCTGAATGCCGTATTTTTCAAACATAATGTCGTAAACATCAAATCCGTCTAAACCGAGTTTCGTCACGTTGATGACGATTTTAGTCGGATCGTAAGACATGGATTCAACGCCTTCGTTTTCATCTAAAACCGAAAGACCGGGAATTTTGGAAATCTCCTTTTTCAATTTCCGGCATTCGTGAACCAATTCATGAAAGATGGCATCGCCCTGAGTTGCCAAAAGCTTGCGTGCTGATTCGAGGGATGCAAGAAGCAAATAACTCGGGCTTGTGGTGTGAAACATCAAAACGCGTTTTTTGACGGAATGATATTTCACTAATCCTTCGTTATGCAGAAGCATCGCGCTTTGCGTGAGCGAACCGCCTGTTTTGTGCGTGCTGGCAACCACCAGATCAGCGCCGAGTTCGGCGGCAGACTTCGGAAGCGCGGACGAGAATGAAAAATGCGCACCGTGCGCCTGATCCACCATCACAACAATATCTTTGCTGTGGGCGTATTCTATGATTCGTTCCAAATCAGCACAAGCGCCGTAATAGGTTGGGTAAACTAAGAAGAGCGCTTTCGCGTCAGGATTTTCTTCAACATATTTTTGAATGGTTTGAAGCGTCATGCCGCTGGCAATCGCAAAATGCTGATTGATTTCAGGTTCCATGAAAACCGGAATCGCGCCGGATAGAATCAGCGCGTTCGTTACGGATTTGTGAGCATTTCGGGGAATGAGAATCTTTTCACCGTCATAACAAACCGTCATGATCATGATTTGAACGCCGCTGCTGCTGCCGTTGACCAAATAAAAAGCGTTATCCGCTTTGTAAGCCTCGGCCGCCAAGTCGAGCGACTCTTTGACAACACCTTTGGGATGAGCGAACGTATCCAAGCCGACAGGCGCGTTTACATCCATCAGAAAAACTTCTTTACCGACCAGTTTTTGGAAATCATCTTCACGGATTCCTCTTTTGTGGCCGGGGACATCATACGACGTGATTTTCTTTTTATCGAATTCACGTAATGCATCAATAATGGGGGTAGCATTTTGGTCCATCTACAATTATAACCTCTGATTTATTTCAACAAAGAAAACAAAAACGGCATGGGGACAGTTTTAAAACAGATATTTGAGAACAGAATTGTTTTTAGATATCGTCTTCGCCTTTTTCCGTTAAAATAAATAATAAAATTAAACAAAATGCATAATTGATTTCAATATTTAAAACTAGTCCTTCTTTTAAAATCGAAAGGTTTAAAACGTGAAATAAAGGCTGAAAAATGAGATTTTTGATGAAATATTCGAAAAGATATCCTGCGATTTATTTAATTTTTAGAAAATGGTGTTGTTCGCGCGCGCATGGCGTTGCCGAGACGGAGAAAAACGGAATCAGTAAGGCAGCCATGGTAATTAGTTTTGCGTTCGGCAGGTGCATATAATAAAGATAATTAAAAGAGAGACTCGCTTATCTATTATTTTTGTAAAAATTGTGCTGCTCGCGCGCGGCGGTTCTGCATATTACAGCGGCGAAAGCCGCTAAAAATCG
>JAJDHP010000001.1 GCA_030266245.1 Methanimicrococcus sp. OttesenSCG-928-J09 | reverse complement strand
ACTGTTTCTGCCAGATGATTTGATCTGAAATCGTACGCTGTGCTACCGGCATGACAACAATTCCGAGTCTTGCCGCAATATTTTGAACAGCGAAATCATCTGTAATTAAAACAGCGTCATCGCCGTATTTTTCGTGATATTCCAGCGCTTTTGCCAAAATACCGATATCTGTTGAAGAAAGTTTTTCAATATCGCGCGTTTGCGCAGCCTGTTCCCGAATCAATTCTATAAATTCAGATTCCGCCGCTTCAACGCGAAGACCTTCCGCTTTCGCGATATCATAACGAAGAGAAGCTTCTTCACTTCTCATTTCATCTTCTACATTTGAAATCGTCACCATATCGCAAGCGGCAACAGAACAATTTCCCATAATAAAAACGGCAGAGTCCGCAATGTATTTTTTCATTTGAATCGTAACAGTCAGTCTTAGTATATTATCGAATGTTATCGAATATTACCTAATGTCAAATTATAATTCCTAATGTAATCTTAATTATAATCTCTATTCTTAGTCATCGTATTCGATTTTAATCGGATTTTTGCCTTTAACAAGACTTTTAGCGATCATACCGTTTTCCATCCAAACCACATTCATTACCAATGCAGGAACGAAGCAGGTCGGTGTCAGCGGAAATGTTTGGAGTTTTGATTCCAGTGTTTCATTTCGATTGTCCATGATTTGTTCCATCGGCAAATCGAATTCTGTGCCCCAGTTTTTAATTTTTGGACAAGTTGTTTCAATTGAAACATGCGTCACCATTCCTTCACTCTTGGCTGTCACTTTATTGACATGACCGCAAATGGTATCCATTGTTAATGTCGCCATATTAATACACCTCAAGATTTAATCAATTTTTTTAATCAATTCGACTGCTTGCCTTTTTAAAATTGATTTTTCTGTTTTTGAATTGTTTTAGTTTTTAGAATTTTAATTGTTATTTAATTGTTATTTAATTGTTATTTAATTTTTTATTTCCCAGTCTCAAATAGACTAGATCGCATACGTTTTCTTTTTACTGCACTTATTGTATTTACTCTTCATAATTTACTCTTTATATTGAATCTGAACGGGACTTTTACTTTTCACAAGATTTTTGGAAAGCAGACCGTTTTCCATCCACACAACATTCATCACAAGAGTCGGAATAAAACAAGTCGGCATCAACTGAATCTTTTTTCCGTTTTCAGAAAATGTCTTGTTGTTAATGTCTGCGATATCTTCGGTAGGAATTAAAAATTCCGTCCCCCACTTTTGAACATGCGGGCAAGTTGTTTCAATAATAACGCGCGTATTTGCACCTTCATTGTTTGCCGTCACTTTATTTACATGACCGCAAACAGTATCCATTTCTAATGTCGCCATAAATAGACCTCCTATGTGCATAAGAAGAAAAGCTTTCAGTTTATATAATCATAACTGTTTTCAATAACAGAAATGAATAAGATTCAAATAGGATGAATGACTGTTTGAGAGAATTAAAACGAGTCCGAATTATCGCAAGATTCATATATTGAATTACTTGTATTGGATTCTTTATCTTATACTTCCCTTTACATTTTAGCTCTCATCGCCGGATTCGGACACGAAGAGAAGGTCCGGCACAAAAGTATTAAAAGTACTAATTTGCGCAACAGCAAACTGATTAAACAGGTATCTAAGGTTTAATCAACCATTAAATTATAAGATTTAATGTATTAAATTCATTAAAAACCCATACGAGGAATAAATTATGAGATGGCAAGGTGCATCCAAAAGAACATACACAGGCGGTAAAAGAATCGACTCCAGAAAAAAGAGAAAGTTCGAAATCGGCCGTGAATTTGCTGAAACCAGAATCGGCCCCGCAAAGAGCAAGAACGTCCCCACACGCGGCGGCAACAGAAAAGTCAGACTTCTCAGTGACAATTTTATCAATGTCACCGACCCGAAGACCGGCAAAACCCAGCGTGTAACAGCTGAAAAAGTGATGGAAAACTCCGCCAACAAACACTACATCAGACGTAACATCATTACAAAAGGCACAATCGTCAGAACCGATGCAGGTCTTGTGAAAGTCACAAGCCGCCCGGGTCAGAGCGGTGTCATTAACGCTGTTCTCTTAGAAGAACAGGAATAATTTTTTTTTAAATATTTAAAATAATAGAGAGACGGATTAATCCGTTTCTTTGATTCTTTTCTTTTTCGACTTTTCTATTTATTAAAAAGCGAATGCTGTTTTCGTTATTATTTACTTTTAATTTCAAACTCAATTCATTGATTTGATAAAATTTGTCCTGTTCGCGCGGCGCTGCAGCCTGAATGAAAAATCAGTTTCCGTCAGCAATTTCTAAAACCGCTTCAACAAAAATATCTGCTTCTTCTTCGGTATTGTAAAGCGCGAATGAAGCGCGTGATGAACCGTTTATTCCCAACGCTTTCTGTCCGGGAATCGCACAGTGATAGCCGCTTCGGACACAGATCTTTTTGAATTTATCAAGGCGCATAGCAACGGTGTGCGGCTCCAAACCTTCAATATTGAATGAAACTAATCCGGCGCGGTTTTTTGGTCCGTAAATTTCAACGCCGGCAATTTCCGAAAGCCGTTTTGCTGTTTCACGCGCGAGTTTATTTTCATGCGCTTCAACGTTTTCAACGCCGATTTTCTGTAAATATTCAACAGCGGCACCAAGCCCGATAACTCCGGGAAGATTCGGCGTTCCGGCTTCAAAACATTCGGGAGAAGATTTGGTAACAAAACTGCAGGCATCTGCATCCGATGTTGTTCCGCCGCCGAGAACGGACGGTTTTATTGTTTCAGGCTCTTTGATGTAAAGAATGCCGGTTCCCTGCGGTCCGAGCAAACCTTTGTGTCCGGCCGCCGCAAAATAATCGCAGTCCAACGTTTTCAAATCAAGCGGCATATGCCCGGCTGACTGCGCACCGTCAATTAAAACAGGAATATTATTTCTGTGTGCGATTTGAATGATTTTTTCAATATTCTGGATTGACCCGAAAACATTGGAAACATGACCGACAGCAATCAACTTCGTTTTCTCCGTAATCATTGAGTCAATTTGATCGGGATTGACAAATCCTTCCGGATCAATATCCGCAACCGAAACATCAGCGCCGAGTTCTTTTTGTTTCAGCCACGGCACAAAATTTGAATGATGTTCCGCAAGTGTTGTAATTACGTGATCTCCTTTTTGAAAACCGAAACCGTTTGCAACAATATTGATACCGTCTGTCGTATTTTTTGTCATAATCATATTTTCAGCAGGCGCATTCAAAAAATCCGCCACGGTTTCGCGTGCATCTTCAAAAGCGTTTGTCGCTTCAATCGAAAGCCTGTGAGCGCCGCGGCCGTAGTTGGCGGCATAATTGTAAAAGAAATCAGTCATCGCTTCCACAGCGGGTTTGGGCGTTTGAGTGGTGGCGCCGTTATCTAAATAGATAACTTTTTCTAAAACCGGAAAGTCTTTTCGAATTTCATAAACGTCGTACATGAAAACGAGAAGGCGCTTTTGATTAAAAAAAGTACGGATTGGAAAATGAAAAATAAAAAAATGAAATGTGGAAAAAGATTGAAAAAATAATTGAGAAAAAGATTGAAAAAATAATTAAAATATTGAAATAATATAACAAACGGATTTATTTTTCAATATATTTCAGCGGAATAAAAATTTCATTCGTTTCAACCATTTTGATTAAATCGCCAAGCGTCAGCTCACGAATAAACTTCGCCGCGTTTTCTTCACTGATACCGGCATTACAAATCTTTTCAATGAGGGAAGATGCCAAATCGGAACGGTCAAAAGGACGAACGATTTTTTGTTCTTCCGTTAATTTTTGAATATTGGAATCTGCCGAAGACAGAATTTCACAATCTTCTGACTCGATTTCAATGCCGTCAATATAGTCCGTACCATCGGCAGCACCTGCAACAACATCTTCAGTAGCACGAACACCATTCATTGCTGCAGCTTCAATATGTATTTGTTTCTTTTTAACATTCTGAAGCGTATTTTGAATTGTTGTGTAAGCGCGTCCGGTTTTCTGCGATATTTCTTTCGGCGTATAACCGCATTCATTTGAATAATAATTATAAAGCGTTTCAGCCGGCGACAAATCCTGATTATTTTGGAAATAAGCATCAAAATCAGAAAAATAGAGGCGTTTCTGTTCTTGTGTCAAGTGTGAAATATAAGACATATTACTAAAATATAGTAACATTTTATATATAAATTTCTTTTAAATTGGTTTAGTGAATTGAATCTAAAATCGAAATTACCAATGAATCACATAATTTAAGAATTTGTTCACGTGTTCCGGGACATCGTTTTTGAAAAATTCGAAATCGGCGATTTGGTAATTCTCCGCCTTTTCTTTTAAAATATCTGTTTCATAACCGAACCAATAAACGACAAGACCTTCGCCGAAACAGTCGGCGTATTCGCTGAATTGCTTTTTTTCGTAGTGGCGGTGTTCTTTAAGTTCTCCGAAAAGCGCTTTGCTTTCAATCCAGCAAACTTCTCTGCCGCTGATTTTTATTGATTTTCGTAGCAGGAAATCGGGCGTTTTTCCGGTACAGCCCTCGGCACGCATTTCATCTTCACAGGTGAAGTCACAGCATTTCTTTTTCAGCCAGAACGAGATGATATTTTCACCGATTTTACCTTTCTCTTCCTGCAATTGATGCGCGCGCGGGGAAAAGAAATAATCGCTGTTTAAAGACTCCAATAATTCTTTTTGAATTCGGTTGTTTTCAATAGATTTCGGATTTTTGTAAAATGAACGGATTTCTTTTTTGGAATGACCAAGATTTTCCAAAACAAGCGTAGAAATAAGTGTCGCCGGATAATTGTATTTCTGACTGAGAGATGAAAAAGACTGACCTGTTTTCCACTCGGAAACCAGTTTTTCTTCCTTTCTTTTAAAACGGTAATGAGATTTCTTGACGTCTTCGACCACTTTTTGATTTAAAATACTGGACAGCGTACCGCAGCACACATTGTATTTTTCCGATAGTTTTTTGACATCATCATGCGAATGAAGGGATTCATAAAAAAAATGATATAAATTTGAATCCATAATCATTAAATCTCCTGTTTTTGTTTTTCTCAGAACATTATGCAAATGTCTGAATGATGAATACTGAATATCTAAAGTTTTTAAATATTTTAATGTATGCAAATAAGAATGGTATACTTACATTAAAATATTTTTATTAACAATCAAATTAAACGACAAATTCATCATCAGGATTCAGTGTGGCGGATTTCGCACTTGAAAAACGCAATTGTTCCAAATTTTTCTTTTCACCCATCAAAAGACGAAGTTCGTTTTCATAAGCTTCATCGATTTCTTCTTCTTCTCCTTCTTCTTCATCATCATCTTCGAGGTCAGTTTCATCCTTTAAAATTTCAACATCGGTTTCGCTATCGGTTTCGCTTTCTGTTTCTTTATAAATTTCAATGACAGAATCTTCGGCGGTGAAAACCGGCTGTTCAAAGACTTCTTCCGCGGTTTCATCAAAAACCGCTTCAAATTCCTCTTCGATTTCTTTGAAATCGTCGCTTGAAGATAAAGATTCTTCAAAAACGGAAGAATCTGTTTCATACTCTTTAGCGGCCGCCGCTCTTTTCAAAAGCTCGGATTCCTCAGCTGCAATGCGTTCATCCCGTGCATTTTTCCAAGTGTCATAAGCTTCAGCTTGCTTTTGCTTTCTTTGTTTAACAGCGACATCCGCTTTCAATTGTGCATCTTCTGCTGCAATACGCGACTCGCGCTCAGCTAACCAGATACTGTGCGCTTCTGCCTGTTTTTGCTTCTTCAGATTGGCGGCAACAGCAACTTTCAACTGTGCATCTTCTGCTGCAATACGCGACTCACGCTCAGCTAACCATATGCTGTGCGCTTCTGCTTGCTTTTGCTTCTTCAGATTGGCAGCAACAGCAACTTTCAACTGTGCATCTTCTGCTGCAATACGCGACTCACGCTCAGCTAACCATATGCTGTGCGCTTCTGCTTGCTTTTGCTTTTTCTGCTTGGCGGCAACATCCGCTTTCAGACGCGCATCTTCTTCGGCAATCCGGAAATCACGTTCGGAAATCCAAAAATCATAAGCTTCGGACCGCTTTAATTTTCTCTGTTTGGCAGCAGCCGTTTGAATAAGTTGTTCTTCCTCACCTATTATTTTTGCATTGCGTTCGGCAAGCCATGCCGTGTAAGCTTCGGCGCGAACGACTTTTTTCCCGGAGGATTCAAAAGCAGGTCGTTCTTCTTTTTTTGCAGAAGAGACCGTGGAAGTGGGAATGGGAGCCGGTGCAGGAACTGACTTTTTACCATATTTTTCATCAATTTCCCATAAAATGTCATCATCGGTTTCCGCAGCCGATTTTGTTTCTTCAAAAACTCTTTCCCGATAAATTGTATTTGGAGAGGGCGCTTCAGACCAAGGTGTCGGTTCTTTTGACACCGGTTTAACCCTTGATTCCGACTCTGCAACTGCCTGACGAATACGGTCGCGCCAATCTGTTCTCGATGCATAATCGTCAACGACCTTGCTGCCGGATTCAAAATACATTCCTTTCGGCTGAGCATTGTAAAAAGGGTCGTTCGGCTTTGTCTGCGGTTCTGAAAAAGCACTTCTTGTTGCCGATAAATCTTTTCTTTGAACAGACATGAAAATACGGTCAGTGCTTTCTGAGTCTGATTTTTTATTAGAATCGGTCGGAAGAGCGGAATAATCTTTGTAAGGAGAATCCTCTGAGTCAGAAGACTGGAAAGTGCGGCGAATCTTTGAATCTTTCATAGATTATTGATACTTTTGTAAAAATATAAAAGTTCCTGCCGGATCGGAAATTGCCCCACCGATGACCATTTCAAATAAAACAGGCACGCGTATAAACGGATAAAAATCAGCAAAAATAAATGAAAAAAACAAAAAAGAGTGAAAATATAAAAAAAGAAAGAAAAAAAGAATAAAAATAAATGGCGATTTGGGGGAAATATCCAAAAAATGATGCACCTCGCGTGTGCGGTGACAGAAAAAGAAAAAAAGGAAAAGAAGCGCTTATTTTTTCAGCGCTTCAATAATAATCGGTGCTGTGCTGATACGGCTTTGGACTTTTTCAATTGTATCTGTCGCCATAATATCTTTGACACCCGCATTGGAAAGTCTTAAAACCGCATTGCGTGTCAACACCGGGTGAATACAGGCAACATAAACATCGCGGGCGCCGTTCTTTTCAAGAATACTGACCGCTTCCGCCATTGTGCCGCCGGTTGCAATCATGTCATCGACAATAATTACATCGCGACCCTCAATATCCATTTTTTTGTCAGCCATAACAACCTGATCGCCGGCAAGTCTTGTTTTATCGAAAACATCGCAGTCTAAATTCAAACCGGCTGCCATGTTTTCAACCATACTGCGGACACCTTTATCGGGCGCGATTAAAAGCGGGCGTTCCAATCCCAAAGAAACGGCGTATTCTGCAATCAATTTGGACGCGTCCAAATCTTCTGCCGGGCAGCTGAAATAATTCAAAATGCTCTTTTCATGAAGATTAATTGTATAAATCTGTTTTAAATTGGCAGCCACAATTGTTCTTGCCATGGCGCGGGCGCTGATTGCTTCGCCTTCTTTGAATTTCTTGTCCTGGCGCGCGTATCCCATATACGGAATAACAACCGTAATTTCAGCAGCTGATTCGCAGGCATCCAAAAGCTGCAAAAGCGCAACCAAATCAGAATCCGTTGTCGTACTTTGAATCAAAACAACCTTTTCGCCGCTGACATCTTCTTTAATCTGAACATACTGTTCGTTGTCGGGAAAGCGGATAAAATCTGTAATAGTCGGTTTAACATTCAATCCGGCCGCAACGCGGCAGGCAAGAGCTTGGGAGGACGGACCGCCGATAATTTTCACTTTAATAACCTCAAAATGATTTGATAACAAATATGAAATAATGGAATAAATTGGAAATAAATAAGAAAGTAAACAAATTGATGAATAAAGACTTTTCATAAAAATGTTTTCAGCACGGAATTAATTTTCAAATTTTGTGCTTTTTTGTTTGTCTTGTGGTTTTGTACGAAAACTTTCGTTCCATTGCGTAAAATTTTAAAAAAAGGATAAAGCAGGTGATTTTATTCTTCCTGCTCTTTTTCATATTTTTTTGGATTTATATTATTCACAAAACAATATATTGCTTTTGCAAGGTCGGATGCTACATAATCAACTTCTGAAAAATCGACATTTTCATCCAAAAAAGATTCGATTTCTATTACATTTTTCTCTAAAAATGTTTCACGACCATAAGTTTTAATCATCTGCTTAACAGGTTTTTCAAGAGGTTTTTTTGTGTAAAAATAATATGCAATAAACAGTACGAAAAGAATCCAAAAGACTAAACCCAGATTATCTGCAAACCAAGCAAGACTTGACATATTTATTGCCCTCTTAATGTAAATCACAATCAACTTTACTAAAATAATAACTGGATATCATTGTATTTAAAAATGCGTATAAAATAAGTAAGGGTGATCATTTATTTTGAAAATGTATGCGGGTTATCACTAATGATAATATTTTCAAAATTCCTCAAATAATCTTATGACTTCTTCCCGCGGTAAAAAGAATTCAATATCATTTACAATAAGTGAAAAATATTGAAGCAACTAAATTCGAGGGCCCAATCCTGAAAATTTACTTCGATATCGAATGTTGTAAGTATTGCATTAGTATTTTTAATTTCGGAAAGAAGAAATCCAAATTTTGATGATTCAACAATTATAGTTTTGAATTTTATACAACTCCTTGTCTTGTTATTTTGTATTTTTGTGTTTTATTCATTTTGTTTATTTTGATGTTTTGTTTGTTTTTATTAGTGTTTCTGTAAGTATTGGAGATCCTGTAAGTGCTTATCCTTTCTTTTTTATGATTTACATTGATAAATCAATAACTTCAAGTTAAACCGCAATTTAGAGAACGGTTATAAAGAAAAACTTCTTTTTACGGAATAATAAGAAAATTTGGGAATTAACCGAATTTCTTACAAGGAAAAATAAAAAACAAAACTCGAAATTATTACTTCCAATATATTAGGTTCTTACTTTCAATATATTAATTCAATATCAAACGAGGGAAATATTATGAAAAAATCATTCTTAATGATTTTCGCGGTTTTTGCCGTTGCTCTTTTGGCGGTCGCTGCAAGCGGCTGTCTGGGTTCCGACGACAAAGATCCGGAAACAAATGTACCGTCGGCTCCGGCCCAATCTGTTATTATTTACACTGACGGCGACAATGTTATGGCGTCCGTTACAGCAATCATTTTCGGAACACACAGTCAGTCTCTTGACGCAAACAACAGTTCCGCAAAAATCAATGGCACCACTGTTGACATTACAATCCCGGTCATCAATTCCGATACAATCAACACCAGAGATTTGGGATATGAACAAGTTCTTGTCGTCCTCGGCAAAAAGAGCGACTTCAAAGAAGGACAATATTACACCGTTACCGTTGGCGGCGAAGCTGATTCTGTTAAGAAATACGGCTTTGAAATCGTTGACGGACAAATGTATTCATACAGAGCAGCAAACATTGATAATTTAACAGTTGCAGCAGACGGAAACAATGTCATTGTTACAGCAATTATCGCAATCGGCGGCGGCGCTGACAGCATTGATAAAACCAACATTACCGCTTCCGGCAAATTTGATGAAAACAATGAATACAACATTTACATTCCCCACAAAACCCGTGACGGACCGTCTACAATGGAAATGAAATGGGGCGAAGAACAGTTTGTTGTCGGTCAGCTTGACAAGATGGAAAACGGAACCTATACCGTTAAAGTCAACGGCATCAGTGTTTCATTCACAATTGAAAACGGCAAATTAACTGCCAACGCTTAAACAAAAAATTAAAAAATGACTCCGGCTTCGGGCAATTTGTCCGAAGCTTTTTTTTTGGCTCAGCAGTGCGCTTAGAAGATAAAATACAAGAAATAAAAACACAAAAATTAAAACACAAAAATTAAAACGAAAAAAATGAAAACACATAATTAATACAATTTTAAGGTAAAATAAACAGAACTCAAAAACGATGGCTGGATGTTTCTTTTTTTAAATTTATTCATTAAAATGATGAAAATTATTCATTTGTAACGATTAAAAATGAATAATTATTTAAATCATAAAGTTTTTTTTGAAAATAATAAAATAAAACGGCATCTGCTGATTTTTATTTTATAATATGTAAAAAACGAAACAAAAACGAAAAAGAGGGGGAACCATGTCAATCGAGATGGAATTAAATAAAGCGATGATTTTGAAAGCAGAAGAGAGGAATCTGTTTACTAAAATTTCAACGCTTGAAAAAGATATTATTGAAATGGAAAAAGAAATTCAGAATTTGGTTAAAGATGTCAATGTCAGAAAAGCCGAATTAAGAGATTCTTTTGAAAATTGGAACACTGTTCAGGAAATGCTGAAAAGCCTGCCGAACGATTCGGAAACAGTCATCAGATCACAGTTTGAAGTTATTTTTGACGGCGGCATTGTCAAGAGCATTGCTGTTCGCGAAATCTATACATTCGGCAAATCATTTAAAATTGAAAAAGAAGAAGTTGATGCCGTTTTAGCTAAAATGTATCAAAACGGCGAAATAACTTATCCGAAACCGGATGCCGTCAGATATGAAAAACGATAAAGTTAAGAGATGGGCTGTTGAAAAAGAAAGCACCCCATTTTAAATACTATACCTGCTCAAAGTAAAGCATGAAAGATACGATTGATCAGATGTACATTTGCAGCCCGCCCGGCACTCATATTGATGAAACACCGTTTGGTTACACGCTCGGTTTAATCAGCGGCAAATACAAAATGATTATCTTGTATTGGATTTCCGAATATGAAGAAATCCGATACAATCAATTAAAACGCTGTATTCAAACGATTTCTGACAGAACTCTAAGTCAAACATTAAAAGAACTGGAAGCAGACGGCTTAGTAATCCGTAAAGAATTTTCTCAAATCCCGCCGAAAGTTGAATATTCGTTATCTGAACGCGGCGAATCATTAATCCCGCTTTTAGATTTTATGTGCATGTGGGGACATCAAAACCGCCCGGACCCAGTTGACGGATCTGTTTCAGAACTTCATGAATCGCAGAACTGTACCGCGTGCGCGAGCCGTACCAATTTGTAAGAAATAAGCAAAACTGAGATGCGGTTTTTCTTGGCAGTTGGAGTCAGGTTACTGTTACCAATTGGAGTCAGATTGCCGTTACCAATTGGAGTCAGATTGCTGTTACCAATTGGTATCAGACTGCCGTTACCAATTGATGTCAGATTGCTGTTACCAATTGGAGTCAGATTGCCGTTACCAATTGGGGTTAGGTTGCCGTTTTTATTTTGAGAGGGCGGTGTTTAAGAAAAATCGCTTCGCGATTTTTAGTCAGAGTTTGGAAGAAAAGAAGGTCCTGCGCGCGAACTGCACCATTTTTTGAACAATCAATGAAATACAAATACGTTTTTTCATTTCTTTTTTTATTACACTTACCTGCCCATGCAAAACTAATTGCCATAGCTACCTTACCGCGATCGTTTCCATTTTCTTGCTGATACTTACTGCTTGCTGCTGCTCACTGCCGTCCGTCTGCTGCCGGCAGCCTGCGCGCGCGTTCTGCACCACTTTTACAAAATCAGCAAAATTTCCCCACATTTTTCATTATTTTCAAAAAAACGCTTTACTCCGGATAATTTACTTTACTGCCGGATAGTGCTCCCGTTAAATACAACGCGTTCTTTTCATTTTTATTGGTTTGCTAAATGGAACAAATAACAGACAAGACACAAGAGGTAAAAAATGAAAAAATTAGGATTTGGCTTAATGCGCTTGCCGCAGAAAGATGAAAACGACTGGTCAAGCGTTGATATGGAACAAACAGCGCTGATGGCCGATTATTTTATGGGAAAGGGATTCACGCATTTCGATACGGCTTACCCGTACCACAACGGCATGAGCGAAACGGCGCTTAGGGAAAAAGTTGTTAAAAAATATCCGCGTGATTCATTTACAATTTCCGATAAATTGCCGACATGGATGATTACTTCCAATGACGATTGCCAAAAATATTTTGACGAACAGTTAGAAAGATGCGGCGTTGATTATTTTGATTTGTATTTCCTCCACAATTTGGGAGAAAAAAGTTACGAAGATTCGCTCAAATACGGCGGCTTTGAATTTATACGAAAAATGAAAGCGGAAGGCAAAGCCAAAACAATCGGTTTTTCCTATCACGACAAAGCTGATGTTTTAGATCAAATTTTAACAGAGCAGCCGGACATGGATTATCTGCTGCTTCAGATCAATTATGCAGACTGGGAAACAGAATCAATTGAATCTCGCAGATGCTATGAAACTGCGACAAAGCATGGCGTTCCTGTTATTGTCATGGAACCGCTGAAAGGCGGATCGCTGGCGACAGTTCCGGCAGAAGTTGAAAAACTCCTTAAAGATGCACGGCCGGAAATGAGCGTTGCGTCGTGGGCAATTCGATTTGCAGCGTCTTTAGAAAATGTTGCTTTCGTTCTCAGCGGCATGAGCAATATGGAACAGATGGAAGACAATATCAGCTATATGGAAAATTTTGAACTCCTCAATGAAGAAGAACAAAAAATCATTGACAAAGCCTCCGAAATGATAAAGGAGGCGTTTGCAATTCCATGTACCGCCTGCAATTATTGCATTGAAGATTGTCCGAAGAACATTCCGATTCCGAAGTACTTCTCACTCTATAACAATCAGGAACAGTTCGGTCTGCTGCCGCCGCATTTTGCGTATTACACGAATTTGATTGCTGACCACGGAAAAGCATCGGACTGCATCGGCTGTAAAAAATGTGAAAAACATTGTCCGCAGCATATTGAAATCGCGAAAGAAATAGAGGAAGTCGCTGCGGTTTTTGATTCTCAGTGAAAATAATAACATAAATAAAAGGTGAAAAAATGACTCAAAAAATATTAATCGCATATTACAGCTGGGCCGGAAACACAAAAAAGATTGCAGAACAAATCCAAAGCGAAACAAACGGCACACTTTTTGAAATTATTCCGGAAACGGCTTACCCGAAAGATTATAATGAGACGGTTCAGCAGGCGAAGAAAGAAATCGCTGACGGATTTAAGCCGGCGCTGAAAACAAAAATTGACGGCGTTGATTCATACGATATTGTTTTCATCGGTTCGCCGAACTGGTGGAGCACAAATGCGCCGCCGATTGACACGTTCCTGGCGGAAAACGATTTGTCGGGTAAAACAGTTGTTCCGTTCTGTACACACGGCGGCGGCGGTCAGGCAAGAACGGCAGCAGATATCGCAAAGCTGTGTCCGAATTCAACGGTTTTGGAAGGATTTTGTGTTTCTCAAAACGGTGTAGGAAATGCGAAAGCGGATGTTTCCAAATGGCTGAATAAAATCGGATTACTTTAATTCAGGGAGCGGACGGATGAATTCAAAAGATATTTTGGAACGGGACAGAACCGGAGAGATGATTTCCATCAATGATCCGGAATATCCGAAAATCGGTGTGTTGATTGAAGAAGCGCAGCGAATAACGTCTGAAATGAATACCGGCTATCATGAACCCGAAGAAATTCGAGCGCTTTTTTCTAAATTAACCGGAAAAAAGGTTGATGAATCTTTTGGGATTCTAATGCCGTTTTACACAGATTTCGGAAAGAATATTTCAATCGGAAAAAATGTTTTTGTGAATCACGCCTGTACGTTTATGGATAGAGGCGGCATTACGATTGAAGACAATGTGCTGATTGGGCCGAAAGCGAATCTGCTCACAATCAATCATCCGATTGACCCGGCTCATCGAAGGTCAACGGTTTCAACACCGATCCGAATATGTAAAAACGTATGGATCGGTGCGGCCGCAACGGTTCTCGGCGGCGTGACCGTCGGTGAAAATTCAATCATTTCTGCAGGAGCAGTTGTTACAAAAGACGTTCCTGCAAATGTTATTGTCGGGGGCGTACCTGCAAAAATAATTAAAAAAATTGAATGAAAAACTCTCTCTTCTTCTGTTTTTCATTTTCAGATTAATTCCATTTTCGGATCTATTTCGTTTTTATTTTTATCCGTTTTTTAATCGTTTCTTATATTCGTTTTTTATTTTGATTCATTTTTATTTTCATTCATTTTTATTTTGTTTTTTCTTAAATCAAAGGCAATATTCTGAAAAGTCACGTTTCAATTCGGAATTGATTGTCGTTAATGAGCGGACGATATTGGTAATAATTGATTCTGAAAGCTTAATCATTTTAGAAAGGGCTTCGTCGGCTTTCTCAAATTCTTTTAAGACTTCGCCGTTATCGGTATGCGTTATGAATGCCTGTTCCGTTAACGTGTTTTTTACAGATTCGAGTGATACGACGACAACAATTGAATCTTTGTTGAATTCTTTGCCGACATACGGGTAGTCGTTATTTAATTTCTGCCCTTGGACAATGAACTCGTTGACGATTTCAGACAATCCGCCGTGATATTTCAATATGGAAATATGAGAGAAATGCGGATCCTAATCATAATCCTTTTTTAATTCGGTACGAAAATCTGCAAGCTCTTTTCGAACTTGCTTTAATAATTTGTTGGAAGGAACGTAATAACACTCCAAAACTTCCTGATAATATTTGAAATTTTCAACAGCAAGATGTTTTTTATGATATTCGATTAGGGTTGAAAGATGTGTATCCGATAAATCCATTTTGTCCATTTTAGTCACGTCATCAGTTATGAATTAAAAAATTGTAAGTAATGGCGCGGCACTTTCTTTGAAAAGAAAAATGCTGACAGAAATATAGATTAAAAAGAATTTACTTAAATATTATCTTTATAGAATATAATATTTCTAAAAAATATATAGTTCCTAAAAATAAGAAAAAGTTTATTCATTCAGGCAACCGATTGCACTCCTCCCACACACTTCTGTAAAATTCTCCCCACGTATTCATTGAATCTAAAATCGGTTCCAAACTTCGTCCGAGTTCTGTCAGTGAATATTCAACGCGCGGCGGAATTTCAGCGTATGCTGTTCTGTTAATCAGTCCGTCTTTTTCCATTGCTTTTAATTGCTGTGTCAGCATGCGCTGGCTGACATTGCTGATTGATTTCTGCAGCTCACCGAATCGTTTCTTTTCAGGCATGAGTTCTCTTAAAATCAATACTTTCCATTTGTCGCCGATTAGTTGAAGCGTAACTTCGACCGGACAAGGCGGTAATTCTTTCATTTTATCACAATATTGAATTAATTCTATCTGCAAATCATTCGAATCAGTATAAGTAAACAATAGTTACTTTTTGGTGCTTATATTACATTTTGATTTCTGCTTACTATAAATAAGAATCTGTCTTTTTTAATTTTGCATTTGCCGGCAATTCAAATCAGAATATAAAAAAAATCAAAAAATAAACAAAATCAAAAAAATAAAAAATAAAAAAAATCAAACAAGAGGAAAAAAATGAAAATCGCAATTATCGGCGCAGCCGGAAAGGAAGGTAAATATCTGACAGAAGAAGCTGTTTCCAGAGGACATGATGTAACAGCTATTGTCAGAGATGCTCAAAAAATCAAAACGAAAGGCGTGAAGATTTTGGAAAAAGATTTGTTCGATTTGACTTATGAGGATTTGAAAAACTTCAATATTGTCATTGATGCGTTCGGCGCCTGGACGCCGGAAACGCTGCCACTTCATCAAAAATCGTTGAATCATCTGTCCGGTCTTTTGAAAAATCATGATGAAATCCGTCTTCTCGTTGTCGGCGGCGCCGGCAGTTTGTATGTCGATTCGGACCACAAAATCCGTTTGATGGATACGCCCGAATTTCCTGACGCGTTTGTTCCGCTTGCAACTGCTATGGGAATTGCTTTTGATGACTTGAAGAAAACAGAAGGCGTGAATTGGACATATTTGAGCCCCGCCGCCGATTTCGCTGCCGACGGTGAAAGAACAGGGAAATATAAACTCGGCGGCGATGAGTTGATTGTCAACAGCGCCGGAATCAGTCAAATCAGTTACGCCGATTATGCAATCGCAATGATTGACGAAGCTGAAAACGGAAAATTTTTGAAACAGAGATTTTCAGTTGTTTCGGAATAATTAAGACGCAGAGATTATCTCTGTGTCCTCTTTTTTATAAACAGAGGTCATTAAATTTCCTCCGCGTATTCTAAAAGCAGATGTTTGAGCTGAATAGCGCCTGCTGTCAAAACAGACTCATCTTCCAAAATATATTCTTCCCAAAGATAATAAAAATTTATTTCAAATTCTGCGGCGGCTTTTTCGAAATCTTCATCGAATGAAAAGATTTTAAAAATCTTGTTTTCAAAGATATAGCGTTTTGTTTCCCCTTCATAAATAACATCTAAATGAAGCGGTTTAATCAATTTCAGCGGAACATTCGGATTGGTGAAATGAATCAATTCAAAAGAAGCTTTATCACCGGATTTTGATAATTTGATTTGGTCAAAAGATGATGAATCTAATTTGTTTGATGATAAGATATCAAAAAGTATGTTTTTAACTGAACTTGAACTCATTCTTTCACCGAATTTTTTGTTATTGAATGGATGAGGTTCAGGTATTTAAAGAAATTTTTAGTTTTTTGAAATTGATAGAATCGGAGGGGATAAAAATGAAGAAACGAGTAATAGAAGAAGAATTAGAAGTAATTTGTTTGAGTGCGGGGAAAGGGAGTCGAACCCCTGAACGCCTACGCGAACAGATCTTGAGTCTGTCACCGTTGACCACTTGGTTATCCCCGCAGGGTGTTATGTTTTAGAAAAGTAAACAACTCTAAAATCGATTTTTCATATAAATAAGTTATGATAACAGCGGGAAACTGAATTCTTTTTCGTCTTGCATTTTTTATATTGACTTAGAAAATCAAGAAATAAAGCGCAAACGAAATAATCGCGCCGGAAAGTGTTGAAAAAACGTTGACACCGCTGTTGGATAAATATCCTCTTTTTTGAAGAACGGCGCCGAGAACGCTGTCAATGTTGGTTCCGAGGAAACCGCCTGCAATTGAAACGAGAAGAGCGAGCGGTA
The DNA here is from genome assembly GCA_030266245.1 of Methanimicrococcus sp. OttesenSCG-928-J09. Lineage (GTDB taxonomy): Archaea > Halobacteriota > Methanosarcinia > Methanosarcinales > Methanosarcinaceae > Methanimicrococcus. The sequence goes on along the minus strand of JAJDHP010000001.1, from coordinate 85,831 downwards.
ATGTGTCAATCATGCCGAATGCGAAAGCCATGACGCCAATGATTGCGGAACCGATGAACGCTGCAGTTTCACCGAGAAGACTGACGCCGCCGTCTTCACCGGGTTTTGCTTTTCTGAAATTCGTAATCATGTAAGTCGGACCTTTGGCAGTCACACCGATTTCACTGGCCATTGTGTCGCCGGTTGCGGATGCAATTGTGCCGACATAAGCAAAGACAAGCGGCATTGCAAACCGGCTCCATTCAGGATACAGAGAGAGAGCGCCGTAGAGAACGGCGATGATGAGCGCCCAAATGCTGTTTGAAAAGACATTTTCATAACTGCGGATTCCGGTTTTGGATTCGGCAAGACCTGCGGCTTTCTTTTGTCTGAATTTGTATTTCGTAAAACCGCCGCCGAGAATGAAAAAGGCAACGAGAAGGACGAACCACCACAGATTTGTAAAGAGAATAATGACGATACCAAGAACGGCTGCCGAGAAAAGGGCGGAAACATCCGCGATTTTGTAGCGGTAAGCCAGAAATGCCAAAACGACTGAAAAGAACGCGGCAAGCGCAGTTTCCGACCACGGTGTTTGATAGTTGAGCAGCAAAAGCGCCCACATGGAAAGAAGCGCGCCTAAATAAATGGAAGCGTTGGCGTTGAATCGGGACGGAATCGATTCAAATAAGCTGCCGATGAAAGCGCCGATGATGGAAATGAAAAAGATTTGATTCAAAAAATCCGTTGTCAAATCGTATCCCGTAAATGAAGCGACCCAGACGCCGGCTAAAAATGCGCCGAGCACGCGGAGAATGATCAAAAAGAATTCGTAGAGCAAAGAAATGTTTTTGAATTTTTCCGTTTCGCGGACATTTTCATAAAGCGTGACTCTATTAAACAAAGAATACCAGGAACGCGTGCTGAAAATGGTGACAGCGAGCGCTTGGAAAATCAAAAAGCTCGGAAAATCGATGTTGTAATTTTCAAGAATCAGCGCCGCTAAAAAGCTGAACGTTAAAATTCCCGCCAGCAGCCTGAAATCAAAGGAAAGCTGTTTGAGCTTGTTTTCATCCGTGAGCTTGAACAGAGCAGCTGCTTTAGTCAGCAGCGGCGTCATTGACAGAATGCAGAGAACGAAACAAACTGCAAAAAAGAGCCAAAGCGGCAGCACCGCGGCGGAAAGGATGAACAAAATGCCGGCTGCGTATTTTGCCAGATAAAATAACTTGCAAGTACGAATATGATGTAAGTTTGAGTCGGCATTCGTGACCGTTGCAGTTTTGTTCATAAATATCCCACGCAATTTGTAAAAACAAATCAAATCCAAACCAAAAATAACTAAATAGAATTTGATTTTCTTATCCTTTTTGGTATATAAAATGTCTGACACTAACAAACAAATTATAAAAATTATAAAAAAATGAAGAAGGATAACGAAACATCATCCGTCAATCCATATAAACAATTTTTGTGTAAGCATATTCAGGATCAAAATTGTCACCGTAAACAACGCATGAAAAACGCGTATGATTCCGGCGAGGTATCTTAACAGTGTATTCAACCCAATCAGAATCATCATCAGCAAGCGTCCCAAGAGAGAGCTCTCCGCTTTGAGACCATACGAGTGTCATATCAAACGGCTCGGACTCTGCTAAAATAACAGCCGTCACATTTTGACCGGATGTCGGGCCCGTATTTGTCACGATGCAGCATATGTTGTAATAAACATAATTCCGATCCTTATCCACATAATCCGCCCGAATGGAAACATTCATTGAAGGAAACGGGTTCATCGAATACGCTCTCACTTGGGTATCGATAAATTCAGGAGGAAGTTCACCGAATTTAAAATTAGGATCGGTTGTTTCAACATAATAATATCGGCTGCCCTCAAATTCATAATATGCGCCGAGGATATCTTCACTGCCTTTAACACCAAGCGCCATATGTCCGGGAAGCTCAAGTAAAACAACACCATAACCCATTTCAAGTAAAAGAGCTGCCGCCAAAATTGAACTGTCTTCACAGTCGCCGCCGCCGTCAACAAGTGTTTCAATCGGATAGCGCGGATATTCATCATATCCTGTCGTGACACTATCGGAAGTGTAAGGCATCGCCTGAACAAAAGCGATAATATTCAAAACGTTTTGATCACTTGTAAAATTACACTTCTCCCCCTGCTCTTTGAAACTGTCAATCATTTTTCCCAAAAAGACGCGGTCATTTTCAGACAATGCATAATGATCAAAATCTTTGCCTGTATGAGATTTATTGCGGTAATAATCATAATATTCAACAGGTATCGTCACTGTTATGGTTTGATTATACCCGCTGTAGTTCCACGAATAAGTCCGTACATAAGTATCCGATGTATCAGATGAATAACCGGATTCAACCGCGTCAACGGAAGTCAAAGAAGATGGCGTTTCGGCTTCCTCAAATTCAGGCTCGGGCGATGACGGAATAACAACAGGGATATTAGATCCGGATGAATAATCAGAGATCGAATAAATGCTGTAAACTGCACTGACAGCAATCAGCAAAGCTAAAATGATTAAAAAAAAGATAAAACACAAACTTAAAAACTTGATAATACTGCGGGAGCCTTGGCCCATATATTTCACCGAACTGAATAAGAACGAAATAGATGACTCAATAAGTGTATGAAATAAATCCTGATATTTTCTGATATTAATCCTAAATTAATCCTGATATTAATTAATCCGAATAATAATTTAGATAAATCCTGAGAACTCCAAAATAGAACTGAAGTTAACAGTAAGATAATTTTAATCCATAATAGATAAAATTTGTTGAAAAGAAAGAAATGGGCTTGAAATTGTTTACAATGGATTTTTTATTGAAATGAAGAAAAAAGAACGGAAGGAGAGAAAGAAGAAGAGAAAAGAGTAGAGAAAGAAGAGAAAAAGGTAAAGAGAGAAGAGAAAAAAGAAAGAAAGAAGAAAAAAGAAAATGAAGAGAAAAGAAAGAAAATGAAGAAAAGAGATTAAGCTCTCTTTCCGCCTTTCTTACCTTCAATTCTTTTCATAGCGTAATCTTTGTTGGAAGAGCCTTTGTCGCCATACTTCTTGCCGCCTTTGCTGCCGCCGCCTGTACCGCTCTTATATTTGCCGCCGCTTCCACCGCTGCCGCCTTTGCGGTCATCGCGGTCTGATCTGCCGCCTTCGCGTCTGCCTTTGTATCCGCCGCTGCTGCCGCGGTCATTTCTGTCTCCTCTGCGGCCGCCTTCATCGTTGTTTTTGGCGCCGTATCTTCCTTTTTTGCCGCTGTCGCTGACAAAGCGATTTTTCGGGATCTGCGCGAACATTTCATCAATAATTTTATCGTCGGCGCGCGGAAGGATTCTGCTTTCGTAAACGCGTTTTAAAATGCAGGTCAAAACATCTTCGGCGGTTCTGCCTTCGGTGACAAGCGCTTCTGCAAATTCTCTGAAGGGGTCGGCTTCTTCTGTGTGAACGAAGTCGGACTGAACAGCTAAGGATAAGTCATGAAGCAATTTGCTGCGCTTCATTTCTGCAACTTGGTCAGCATCCGGAAGCTCGACACGGCGAACATCGGCGTTGGCCAGCTTTTTAATGAATGCGAATTTTCTGAAATCGGCTGGCGTCAGCAATGTGATTGCGATACCGGTTTTGCCGGCGCGGCCGGTTCTGCCGATTCTGTGAGTGTAAGATTCGGGGTCCTGTGGGATGTCATAGTTGACAACGTGTGTGAGTTCGTTCACATCGATACCGCGAGCGGCAACGTCGGTGGCAACTAAAATATTCAACTTTTGCTTTTTGAAGCGGTCCATGATGCGGAGACGCTGTTCCTGTAAAATGTCGCCGTGAATCACATCAGCATCGTAACCGCGTTCTTCTAATTTTTGAACAACTTCATCTGATGTGTCTTTTCTGGCGCAGAAAACGAGACCGTAAAAGTCGGGATCGGAATCAATAACGCGGCAGAGCGCTTCAAATTTCAGTGCGGGCGGGACGTCGATGGAAAGCTGTTCGATTAAAACATCATCGTGGACTTTTTCAACGGAAACCATCTCGTATTGTCCCATATATTTTTTAGCGATTCCCAAAATCGGTTTGGGCATTGTCGCGGAGAAACAGAGCATACGTTTGTCGTCGCTTGTGTGCTGAATGATTTCTTTGATGTCATCAATGAATCCCATGTTCAGCATTTCATCGGCTTCGTCTAAAACGAAATAAGAAATACGGGAAAGGTCGAGTTTTTTTCTGTGAATCAAATCAATGACACGGCCGGGGGTTCCGACAACGACATCGGCGCCTTTGCCGAGTGCTTTGAGTTGAATCGGAACGGGCTGACCGCCGAAAACGGGAACGATGTTTAAATCTTTGATGCCGCCGAAGGATGACATTTCATCGCAAACCTGAATGGTGAGTTCGCGTGTCGGCGTTAAAACGATCGCTTGAATGTGACCTGTTTTTTCGGTGATATTTTGGACAATCGGAATGCCGAATGCTGCGGTTTTACCGGAACCGGTCTGTGCCTGACCGATAATGTTGCAGTCGCCGCTTAAAAAGAGCGGAATAGTTTGAATCTGGATCGGGGTCGGGTTTTCATATCCTTTTAAAAGAAGAGTTTGAATAATTCTGTCCGAGATACCGAGGTCTTGAAATGTTGTTGTCATAATAAATTCCTGTAGATTAATTTGTTGTCAATTAATATTAAATTGTCAAAAACATCGTCATAAGACCCTGCGGTAAAGACATAACGCAAACATGAACTTCAAATATACCGACTCATTCGGCCGAACCGAACGGAAAAAGGCAGCGAAAAACTGCCGACGCTGCCGGAATAAAAATAAACCGGCAAATCAATAACATTAAGAAGAACAGGGTTGAATCATAAACGCTGTTTCTGTTATCGGCCGCTTGAAAAACAAAGATAAAAATCATAATCGGATAACGATATAAAGTCTCTCAAATTGTTTCCCGGAACCGGCCCGTATTCCGGAGTTTATCTCTTGAAAAATGATGTACCGTAATACACATGAGAGAATCTTTTTCCGGATTAGGCTTCATACAATAGTAATCCCCTATATGAATCTTTCTCAAAAACAGTGCCCTAAACTTTGTCTAATTGATAAAAACGAAACATCATTTTTCAGTTATTTGATAAAAACCGAACTCCCTCTTTTCATCTTTATTTTCAATGAAAACGGAGTTCGGTTTTGAGCAAATTTTAAGAAAAAGGATGTTTCGGTTTTATGATATATGAAAAATTGCGGATTCGTACGAATTAATTTTAAGAAAATAGAATCGGCCGATTTAATTGCTGCTGCCGCTGCTCCTGCTGCCAACATTGCTGCTGCCAACACTGCTTCTGCCGTTACCGCCTGCCGACCGCGCGCGCGAGTGCATCACTTTTACAAAAATAATAAAACCAAGGTGCGTTTTTTATATTTTTATTGGATATGTAAACCAAAAAGCAAAGGATTTATCCGTTTGTGCTGTATTTTCTTTATTCCTGCAATAACATAAAAATAAAACTAAAAGCAAAAACGGTAAAATAAAAAATAAAACCTTAAATACCGAAAAACGCAGAATCCGGAGTCTGAAAATGTTTTATCCTCTATCTAAAAAGAATTATGATGTCGTTGTTGTCGGCGCCGGTCCTGCCGGCTCTGTTGCCGCTAAATATGCTGCGCTCGGCGGCGTTGATGTTTTATTTGTAGATCGAAAACGTGAAATCGGAACACCGATTCAATGCGCCGGATTTACACCGGACGCTTCTGAAATTGAAAATCTGATTCCCGGTTTGAAATTGCCGCGGGAAATAAAAAAGATTCCAAAAAGTGCAATCTTGGCAAAAACAGCAAAACAGAGACTGTACAGCCCGGATTTGAAATCCAAAGAATTTGATGTTGACGGCTATGTTTTGGACAGACATCTTTTTGATTTGGACTTGGCAGAACAGGCAGCGAACGAAGGTGCGGAACTGCTTTGCGGAACCGCTGTCAGATCTGTTCTTTCAGGCTCGACCAAACATACAATTCGCCTGAGCGGGGTTTTCGGCAAAACAGATGTCACTGCAAAAGTCATAATCGGTGCTGACGGCCCGAGTTCTTTTGTCGGAAAAACATTCGGGTTTCAAAAGCCGGCCGATTATGAAAGAGGAATCGGTTTTGAATACAAAATGACAGATGTCGACATCGACACAAAATCCCTGGAAATGTTTTTCGGCAACAAATACGTCCCCGGCGGATATATTTGGATTTTTCCCGAAGGCGACGGAAAAGCCAATGTCGGTATCGGACTCCGACATTCCCTCTGCACAGAAAATCTTTCCGCGCGCGATTTCTTAAACCGGTTTATTCAGGAACATCCGATCGCATCTGAAAAATTAAAAGGCGGCAAAATTACATCTGTTCACGGCGGCGTCATTCCGGTTTCCGGCGCACCCGACCGAACAGCAACTCACTCAGTTCTGCTGGCAGGCGATGCTGCCGGACACATCATGGCAACCAACGGCGGCGGCATTCCCTTTGCAGTTGCGGCCGGAAAAATAGCAGGCGATGTCGCAGCGGAAGCCGTGCTTGATGACAAATGCGGCAGAGGACTCTCTGTTGCAGATTATGACAATCGCTGGCGCGCAGATTTCGGAGATGCGCTGGCATCTTCCGTTCAAGCCCGCAAACTGATGGATAAATTTTTAGTGTCTGACAGACGGATTAACGCGGCATTTAAATTCCTGCCGGCAGACAAATTAAAAGAAATGCAGTGCGGAAACATACCAAGTTCCCTGAAAAGAGGATTGGATTTGCTTTTGAAATAATTTTGCGATTGAATCGTAAAACACAATATTTTGAACAGAATTCAAAATCTATCGACTTAATTTCAATATGGATTCGTTTCGCAGTTCAATATCGTAATTCAATATCGCAGTTCAATACCATCATTAATATAATTAATCATCAGCGTAGCGGAAACCTGAAATCATAAATGATTCAAAATTATCCCCGCTGATGATGTAATAGATATTTCCGCTGCCCTTTGGAACTTGAATCGAAAAGTCAAGAGAGCGGGATCCGTCTTCTGAAATATTTCCCGCGTAGAAAATCTGTTCGGGCAAATCAGCGCCGGAGCTGCCTGAGCCGGTTCCTGAACTGCGGCTGCTTGAAACCAGAACGGGATAAACTTCGACCGTTATATTTTTGCCGACGCCTGGACCGTCATTTTCGATTTTAATCCGAGAATCATAAGAGAAGAAATCACCGGAAGAGCCTGTTTTTTTATGAAGCGCGGACGCGGAAATTTCAGGTTTTTGAACCATCGGAAAAATTTCAACCAATTTCGGATTTATCTCTTCGGGAACAAAGCCGACATCGTGACCGGACGACGTGGTTTCTACATAATAATAGTTCAGGCCTTCATACTCATAATATTGACCACTGTAATTTCCGAGATCTCTGACACCGAGCGCCATATGTTCAGGCAGCAGAATCAAAACGGAATCGTAACCGAGCTCATCCAAAACAGCCGCGGCCAAAATAACAGTATCTTCACAATCGCCGGTACCGTCCGACAATGTTTCAATCGGATAGCGCGGATAGTCTTCAACGGATTTTGTTTCAAAATCGGTCGTGTACGGAATAGACTGGACAAAAGAAATCACATTTGCCGTCACTTTTTCTTCCGTTTGGTTGTGCTGTCTGCCGTATTCTTTAAAATAATCAGCCAGCTCTTTAACTGCCCAGCGATCGTATTCAGACAGCGCATATTGATTATAATCTGTTCGAATGTGATTTTTGTTCAGATAATATTCATAAAGCTCAATCGGACCGTTGTAAGTATAGGAATGATTTTTGCCGTCAAAATACCAAACAAATTCCTTTGATTCATTCAAATCGTCGGAAAAACTTTGAGAAAAGCCTTGTGCCGAGGGCGTTGTCAGCAATACCGCCGCTGTTGGAGACATTGTTGCCACAGGGCCCGAGTTAGATTCGGAGAAATCCCCACCCCAAAACGAAATGGCGTTAACAGCTGCAAACAGGATAAAAATGGACGAAAAAACCACACAAAATCCAAATGCAATTATCAACGCTTTTCGCAACCCTCGAAAATTTACCACACATGGTATCGAACTTATAAGGATATATATTTTATCGAAACATATGGAAGATTCCACAAGTAGTAAAAAGTAGAGAGAAAATAAACACATAAAAAATAGTGAGAAAGAAATGAAATTTTCATAAAAGTATGAATTTCAATCATCGAAGATGGAAATAAAAACCGACGACTTCAGACGGACCGAAATTATCCCCCTCGACATAAACAGTACATATTCCGCTGGCTCTCGGAACTGTAATTGTAACTTCGATATCGGCTTCGAAATCTTCGGGAATGCTGCCGATTGGGATCAGCTGATCCGGAACGGAATCGGAAGAATCACCGGAAGAATGACTGCCTGAAGAAGAACTGTCGGCCGACCGGCTGCCGGCTGAATAACTGCCTTCATTGACTTTTGTAACAACGCGGAGCAAAACGTTTTCACCGGATCCGGGACCTGTATTTTCAATTTTTCCTTGAAGCACATATTTATAAGAATCATCAGTGAAACCGATCATGTATTGGTTTAAAGTTGCGGAAAAGACCGGCTGCTGAACAATCGGAAAGATTTGAAGCAATTTCGGCGTTATGTTTTCGGAAATAGCCCCGACAGTGGATTCACCATCGAACATGCCGGCGTAATAGTAAACGGTCCCGTTGTACAAATATGATTGTCCGGAAAAGTTGCCGTTATCTTTTAAGCCGAGCGCCATGTGATCCGGCATCAGAAGTAAAGCGGAATCAATATCGAGTTCATAAAGAATTGCTGCTGCTAATATCGCGCGGTCTTCGCAGTCGCCGCCGTCAATCAAAGTTTCGACCGGATAACGCGGATATTCGTTGTATCCTGTTGTTTCAAGATCGTATGTAAAAGGAATCGTGTGAACGAAAGAAATGACATTCAGCGCGATTTCTTCATCGGAATATTCATATTTGCGCCCAAGTTCGCTGAAAGCGTTAGCCAAATGGCGAACAACTTCGCGATCGTATTCGGAAAGCGCATACTGCTGATAATCGCGGCGTCCATGATCCTTATTCAAATAATATTCATAAAGCTCGCGGGGAATCTCTGTTTGATAAGAAGAGATGTACGCGTCATAAAACCAACTGTAAGAAACGTTATAATTTTCGCCTTCAGATGAAAGTTTGAAGCGCTCGAGATCGTTCCAATTGGAAGCGGAAGGATAAACAATGACAATGTCACCTGTCGGTGTCAGCAAATCGCGGCCGGTATAATAAATAGTTTTTTTAACTTCTTCGGGCGGCACATAATGGAAAAACCCGGCGGAAATTAAAATAATGCAAACCGCCATGAAAGCAAAATATTTCAAAAGGTTGTAAGAAGTAGCTTTAGAAATCACGGCATCCCCGGAAATAGAACGAATATATATTTTATAAAGGTTGCCTGAAAATCTTTTTTCAATTTTGAACGGCTTTCAGTGCGCTGATTTTTTACAAGCGGTCTTCGCGCGTGTTAACCGTGCCAATTTTTCCAAAAAATAAATGAAAAAACCAATGTCGTTTTTCGTTTAGTTTTATAATTTGCACTTGGAGTCAGGTTGCTGTTACCAATTGGAGTCAGGTTGCCGTTTGCAGTGGGAGGGTGGTCTGCATTTAAAATCGCTTCGCGATTTTTGCGGCTGCCGCCGCAGTAATAATTCTGCCGGCAGTTCTGCTGCCGACCGCCTTCGCGCGCGAGCCGCACCAATTTTAAAAAGCAAAGAAAAAACGACACGGAATTTTCAAAAATACAAAAAAAGAAAAAAAGGAATATATGAAACAAAGCAAGAGCCTCATTTCATCATTTCATTCAAAAGATTATAACTTTTTCAGGAATTCTTCAAAACGATCCAAAGCGACTTTAATGTCATCCCTGGAAGTTGCGTAAGCACATCTCAAATGACCTTCACCGGTTTCGCCGAATGCGGTTCCAGGGATTGTAATGACATGCTGGTCGGCAAAGAATTTGTCGGCAAACTGTTCCGATGTCAACCCTGTTGATTTGATGGACGGGAAAGCGTAGAAAGCGCCTTTGGGTTCAAAACAGTCCAAACCGAGTTTGTTGAATCCGTCAACGATTAAAACGCGGCGGCGGTTAAACTCGCGAACCATCGTCTTCATTTCCTCCTCACCGTTTCGAAGCGCTTCAATACCGCCGATCTGCGTTGTAATCGGAGCGCACATCATACAATACTGATGAATCATCATCATGGCGGAAATCAATTCCGGCGGCGCTAAAATGTAGCCGAGGCGAAGACCGGTCATCGCATATGATTTTGAAAAGCCGTTGAGAAGAATGGTTCTCTCCCTCATGCCGTCAATGGATGAAAACGGAGTGTGAGCGCCGTCATAATTCATACATTCGTAAACTTCATCGGAAATCACAATCAAGTCATGCTTTTCAATAATCGGCGCAATCTTTTCATAATCTTCTTTGGTCATGACGGCGCCGGTCGGGTTGTGCGGATAATTGATAATAAGCGCCTTCGTTTTCGGCGTAATCTTGGATTCCAATTCTTCCGGAAGAATCTTAAATTCATTTTCGGCAACAGTTTTCACGACAACCGGAACACCGCCCGAAAGTACAATTTCCGGAATGTAAGCGACATAAGTCGGCTGAACAATGAGAATTTCATCTCCGGGATCTGTCACACAGCGAATCGCAATATCCAGAGCCTCACTGACGCCCGTTGTGACAAGAATTTCTTTTTCCGGACTGTAATCCAAACCGTAATCCCTTTTGTAGCGCTTGGAGATTTCTTCGCGCAGCTCGGGAATACCGTAATTGGAAGTATAAGCGGTCTCTCCTTTCTCAAGAGAGTGAATGCACATCTCACGAATGTGCCACGGTGTAACGAAGTCAGGTTCGCCGACGCCGAGAGAAATCACATCTTCAATGCCTGCCGCGATGTCGAAATACTTTCTGATTCCTGACGGCGGTACGTGTTTCATCTTAGATGTAATGTATTTTGAATAATCGATTTGATCCACCTTTCTCGGTGTAGATTTAGGTATTTGTGTCATAATATCGCTCCTCACGGCGAAACTTGTTGTCTTTTGAATTCTTCGGGCTCTTCCATGATGACGCCGTCCACTTTGTATGTTTTCAAAATGAAATGCGTTGATGTATTCTGGACTTGATCCAGTGTCGCTATTTTATCCGCGACGAAAAACGCTACATCTTTCATCGATTTCCCTTGAACCATGAATTCCAAGTCGTAGTCCTCTCCGGAAAGAAGGCGAAGCGATTTGACTTCTGTAAATTTGCAAATGCGGTCGGCAAGCTTTTGGTAGCCGTGGCCGCGTTCGAGTAATACCTTAATCTGGACAAACGCGTACACGTGCGGACTTTCCACTATATCCCAATCAATGATTGTTTTGTAGCTTCGAATCACGCCCGCCGCTTCCAGTGTCCGAATCATTTCTCGAACTTCAGCCGGCGGAATTCTGGTGAGTTCTGAAATTTCTTCGGGAGTCGCTTTCGCGTTTTGTTCCAGAATTTCAAGAACGTCCTGTGTTTGTTTATCCATTTCTGTTAACTCCTTTGAGTTTTGAGTTTTGCAAGGCGCCCGATACAAAATAAAAGCAGGGCAGGCAATTAATATGCTCACTTGCGGTAAAATAGAACAAATCAAGGTATATAAAGGGAACGAAAACAAATCATTAATGTGATGATTTCGGTTCATTTTATATTCTGATTTATATTCCGAATCATATTCTGAATCATAGGATCATATTCTGAATCATATTCCGAATCAGACTCTGAATTTGTTTTCAATTATTTTGCTTTTGAGATAATATCGTCCGTTTTTGCCATCACATCTTCTGCCGCGCTGAATTCGAATGTCATGTATTTGCCGTAAAGAATTTCCTCAACGACACCGTTATCATAAAACCACGACAGCGCCGATGCGCCGCTTTCATTGTTCGGCAATGAAATGGTCCGTGTCATCAACGCGGGGAGATTACGGTTGATTTCTTCAATCAACTCATCGAGCCCCATGCCTGTTTTCGCGGAAATAAAAACGGGATTGTAAATCAAATGTGACAGTTCATCCAGTTTCTTTTTGCGCTCGGCGGGCTTCATTGTTTCGGATTTATTTAAAACGGTGATGATGTTAGACGTGCTTTTCTCCCAAAGCGTTTCGTGACTGATCGTCAGTTTTTTACGAATATGTTCAACAGATTCGCTGAAATCGACGACCAAGAGAATCATATCTGAAAAATAAATGCCTTCGAGCGTTGAGCGGAACGCGTCCACTAAAAAGTGCGGCAGATCCTCAATAAAGCCGACCGTATCCGTCAGCAGAATTTTTCTTTTATTGATGACAAGCGCCCGCGTTTTCGGAATTAATGTCGTGAAAAACATATTTTTTGCTTCCGTTTGTTCTCCAACGACCGCGTTAAAAAGCGTGCTTTTGCCGGCGTTTGTGTATCCGGCGAGCGAGACGATAAAATATCCGTTTTTGTGACGATAAATACGGCGGGCTTCTTCTTCCAAGTCCGCTTTTTTAAGTTCAGACGAAATGCGCGCGATTCGTTTCTTAATGTCCTGTTCGTAAGAATCTTCATAATCGCCCAGACCGCCCCAGCCTGCTCGTTCTTCCTTTTTGGAGAGCGACACCAGCATTCTCGCATTCGGCAGTTCATAGCGCAGGCGCGCCAGCTCCACCTGCAATTTGGATCTGTGTGTTGTCGCCCGCTCGGCAAAAATATCTAGAATCAGCTGAAATCGGTCCATAACGCGGCAGCTTGCGCCCGCCTCATTGCAGAGTTTGGAAATGTTGTAAATCTGAGAAGTTGAAAGCGGATCGTAAAAAATGATGCGGTTAGCTCGTTTGTCTCTTGCGGTGATTGCAATTTCCTTCGCTTTGCCGCTGCCGACATTGTATTTTCGATCAGGAAAGCGTTCCTGCGTAATAATATCAACGACTTTATCGTTCAGCGCCTTTGTGAGTTCTGAAAATTCCTGAAGCTTCCGCTGATTATCTTCATCATCAGAATCCGGATCTGTCCGCATGACTAAAATAACATTCCGCGTCGAGTCCGCTGCGGATTCCTGATACGGATTCATTCGGCGTCCGCTCCTTCTTCGGTTTCTTCTTCATAAATCCGAATGTCAATTCCTGTTTCTTTGAGCAGAAGATTGCGCGTGCTGAGCGAAACGTGATGCGCGAGTTCGATCGCTTTTCTTTCGCCGATTGACTCTTGATAGCGGATTTCTCCTGAAAACATTGACCGCGCCAGGTCTTCGTCCAAATTGAATAAATCGCCGCGTTCTACAATCAGCGGTCCTTTCTTTTTGATTTTGGCCGCGGTTGTTTCAATAATTTTGACAATATCCGGCAATTCCGCCGGTTTTCGATACAAAAAAGCTTCGGTGTTGATCTCGTTGATTTTCTCAATAGATGTCGGCGTCATTTCCAAAGACGCGGCTGCACAAACCATGTAATAACCGGCATCAATCCGATGCCTGCCCGAAATATCAACCGCAATAATCGTAAACATAAAGTCGCCTGCTTTCTTCCGCATTACATTTTAATGCGTTCAAATTCAATATATTCCCGCTTGCTGCCGAGATCTGCCGCATAAATCATTTTCTTGCGGACGCTGTTTGCCAATCGGATTGCGCCTGATGTTGCCGGCAGTTTAAATTCGAATTCAGGGGATACAACGTGAAGTAAAAATTCCGAGTGTGGAATTTTAGCCGGCGACTCAAAATTTCTGTAAACACGGAAATGCGTCCCGAATTTGAAACCGGTTTTCGGAACGAATCCTTTCTCTTTGAGCTCTTTATAAATCGTATATTTTTTTGAGAACTCGGCGTCAATTTCCGCCGCCTTCGTTGAGAATTCATCGTTGGAAAGTTCTTTTCCATCCATGTCATAAAGATTCAAAACCCCGTTTTCCGCCAAATAAAGCGCTTCAGGAAGGGATAAAAGCAAACGGTCTTCATCCATCATTTTGCCGAAAAACTCTTTGTTGTAAAGCAAACCAGCCGTCGCTTTGTCGTTTAAAATGACGCGCTCTTTAAATAAAACAGCCGCTGCATTTTTTTTCTCTGCGTCCTGAGGAAACGGCGCGGTCATGCCGCCTTCAAAACTGCCAACCGCGTCAGCCCGCTTGACATCATAAAAGGTTATGTCGCTTTCTTCATCGACAACGGCCAGAATGAATTGTTTTCTCACATTTTGCGCTTCATTCAAAAGCGCCGTCAATTCCGAGAACGGAATCGGCATTCTTTCGGATCTCACGAAAACATAGCTTTTCGCCGCTGTTTTTCCCGGTTTTCCGCCGCGCGGATAAACTCTGAAATCCGTTGCCGATGACTGAACTGAATAGCCGCGTTCTTTCAGATCTTTGTAAACAATATATTTGAGTTCAAAAAAATCTTCGGCAAGCGCCGCGAATTGAATAAATTCATCAAAATTCAATTCTTTGCCGTTTTTAAGAACTTCAATTTTGCCGCGGGATAAAAGATAAGCCGCTTCAACAAAACGCAGCTGAAGTCTGCCGTCACGCGGCCGACCGAATCCGCCCGTTTCATAAAAAGCGGTGACAGCTTCTTCTTCGCCGAAGACATAATTTCCTTTAATTTGAGTTTTCAAAAAAGCACCTGTTTTGTTTATACAATATCCTCTAAACATTGATTCAAGTTAAAAAAGGTTACTTTAGTAAGAAAAACTAAAAAAATAAAGTAAAATTAGAGAGGAATAGGGGATAAATAATGTTCTCATTTTTCGTTTTGATATTTTCGTGCGCTTTTAACGAAATCTTTTGCAAAATCAACATAAGAAGACCCGTGATAGTGAACATAAGTACCGATTGTGTTATTGACAATCATGCCGTCTTTTTTATCCTTAATACCGATGCCGCGTGAAATATCAATTGTATATTCAATCTCATCGGAGATGTTTTCCAAAATTGAATGGTGGAATTCATGCGCGATGAATTTGTTTCCTTTTTTGCCGATCGGCGTGTCTTTTTCAAAAGTGCCGTTCGTGTATGTGACAACACGCTTGCCGCTGCCATAGATAGTGTCGCAGTCAAAAAGACCGACCATATCAAAAGTCACATCGGGCGAATCGCGGGTTTTGATCGTCATGCTTTTGGTTAAATAATTCATGCCGGCAGATTCGGCAAATATCGGCATTCCGGCAGCAGATGCTGCTTTTATGGATTCTTTCATGGATTCATTCAGAGAAAGTTCCAATGCAAATATTTCGGGCGTCCCGCCGCCGATATAAAGCGCGTCGGCATCCTTCGGAATTTCCGTACCGCGTATCGGACTGAACAATTCGATTTCAGCACCCTGCGCCTGTAATAAATCCATGTTGTCGGGATAATAGAAATTAAAAGCTTCATCGAAAGCCACGCCGATTTTCGGCGGTTTTTCACCGGCAACCGCGGGTCTTTCTTCAAAACGGCTTTTTGAAGGCGTTTTTATCGGCTCGGCGGTATTTGCGATTTCAACGAGTTTTTCTAAATTAACGCCGTCTTTGACGGTGGTTTCAATCAGATTAATTCTTTCGGCGAACCTGTCATAGGTTTTCCGGCCTTCGGGAACCGGAATCAAACCCAGCTCACGCATCCAAAAGTCAAGATCAGGATTTCTGTAAACAACGCCGATAACCGGAATTCCGGTTGTACTTTCAATCGCAGTAATCGCTTTATCAGCATGTCTTTGGCTGCCGACATTGTTTAAGATGACGCCGGCAATATTCACATCAGAATCAAATGAAGCGAATCCCTTAATAAGCGCCGCGCATGAGCGCGTCATACTGCGGGCGTTAATGACCATGATGACAGGACATTTCAGCATCTTTGAGATCTGCGCCGTGCTTCCCATATCGGTATCAGCAGTTAAGCCTTCATACAAACCGCGGACGCCTTCAATGACGGCGATGTCCGCCTTTTTCCCGTCATTTTCAACAGAATCGCAGGCGTGCGTAAAAACATCAATGACACCTTCTTCTTCCATCAGATAGCCGTCCAAATTGCGGGAGCGGCGGCCGACAATTTCCGTATGGTATTCCGGGTCGATGTAATCCAGCGCCACTTTAAACGGCTGAACGACATACCCTTGAGCTTTTAAAGCGGCCATAATGCCCATTGAAATCGTTGTTTTCCCGGAGGAAGAACGGTCTGCCGAAATCAAAACTCTCGGAATCTGACGGTTGTCGGATGTCATTTTTGTGTCTCCTGTTTTCTTAAAATAATATTAATCGCTGTGTTTTGAAGTCACAGCATCTCTGAGTCGCTGTATTTTTCCGCCGCAACTCAGAATCTATATCAATCGCTGTATTTTTTGGATAATTCTCTGAGCGCGTCATCATCCAGCGGATTTGCTTTCACACGCTCGGTATTGGCCAGCAGATCTTCCGCCAGCTTTTTGTAAACGCCTGCAATTTCCGAATCGGGCGCTTTTTCAAGAACGGAAAAGCCGTCGCGTTCACAGCTTTGAACGAGCGGATCTTTCGGAATATAGCCGATGAGATTGCTGCCGATGCTTTTGGAAAATTCTTCCGCCAACTCCCTTTCGCGGTCTGCATTTCTTGAATTGCAGATGACGCCGCCGAGTTCCATGCCGATTTTACCGAAACCGCGGCAAATATTATTGGCAGCGTAAAGCGGCATGTATTCGCCCGATGTCAAAACATAAACTTCGTTAACGAATCCTTTTTTGATCGGCGCGACAAAACCGCCGCAGACGACATCGCCAGGTACGTCGTAAATAATTAAATCATTGTCCAAATATTCGGGGTAAATCTTTTTCAGCGTTTCAATCGCGACAATAATACCGCGGCCGGCACAGCCGACACCGGGTTCGGGACCGCCTACTTCCATACATTTGACGCCGCCGAATCCTTCAAAAATCACATCGTCTTTTTCGACGTTTTTCTTTTCCCGAATCACATCCAAAACAGTCGGAATTCGTTTGCCGCCGAGCAGCGTTATGGAGGAGTCACTTTTCGGGTCGCAGCCGATAAGCATGACCTTTTTACCGTTCATGGCACAGGCCGCCGCGATGTTGGAAGCCGTACTGGATTTTCCGATGCCGCCTTTTCCGTAAATTGCAATAATTTTCTTCATTTCTTGTCACCGATTTCCGCTGCCGCGATATCTGCCGCAACCGCCCGAAGCGTGTCGCCGAATTCTGACGGAACGAGTGTTGTAACACCCAGCGTCTGCGGATGCAAATCAATTTCCACCATCACATGCTGATGGCCCATTTCCTTAAGCGGCAGAACTTGTCTCGGACCGTTTGTAATTGAAAAGAGTTCCATGCCGGATAGCGCGTCCATCGGCAGCGCATGCGGAACGCCGGCAATGACAGCCGCATCTATTCCCGCATATTTGCCGGTCAGCAAATTTCTGACTGTGTCGCCTGTGATGGCATATTCATCCAAACCGCCGATAATTTCGTGAACGGGAACGCTTTGTTCTTCAAAAGCTTTCATCACGTTAACGGCATGTTCTTTTACACGCGGGAGGCCGAGTTTGATGTCGGTGTTGGCAAAAATTGTAATATTTTCTTCCATTCCGAAAAGCCGCGCGACTTCGTAAAGCGCGATCAGTTCATCGGCAAACATGTACGCCGTTTCCTTTTTGGCGTTTAAAATGCCGGCAATTTTTTTACTGCTTCGAATCAATTCAATTAATCGTTCTGCTGCTTTGTATTTAATGTCGCCGCGGGACGGTTCCAAATATCCTTTGCTGGCAGCGCCGTGACGAACTTCCACATTGGTTGCTTCCGTCAGCAGATGGCGCTGGCGATCTAATTCTTCCGCCGTAATCATGCCGCATTCGGCTGCCGGCTCCAGCACGGAAATGACACCGTCTGTATTGTTTGCGTATCCTGCGTGTGTTTCAACGCAAATGACATCAACGCCGGCAGGCGCATACGCGGCTGAATCGGTTAGCTCCTCGCCGATAATCATGCTGGTGCAGGTGCCGACAAGCGCTATTGTTTTCGGATTGAATAATTCAATCGCTTTATCAATCGTTCTTTCAAGTTTTTCACGACCGCCGAAAACGAAATCATTTTCATCCATCGCGCTTGTTAAGACGCGGAGGCGGTCTTCTTCAAGAAGCCGGGCGTGTTTAAAAGAGCAGCCGGGCGGACCGTGCAGAATAGCGACATCTACATTTAAGTCGCGAAGAGTATAAAGTGAAGCCACAATCGAGCTGGGCCTCGGGTGAATAATCAGTTTTTCCTTTTCCGTCATTTTCTAAACCTGTCATATGTTTAATAATCGTAATTATTTATCTGAAGCATTTCACGGCAGCAATGACGATGTCATCTTCTTCCGATACTTCTAACGCCTGCCGCAATCCTTCTCTAAATGTGTCAGCGTAAAGAGCGCCGCAGAAAATGTCTTTTTCCTGCTTTTCAAGCGCCTCTTCTTCCTCTTTCGGACAGTCTCGGATAAACGGTTTCATTCGTCCGCCGACTAAGATCAAATTTTTGATATAATCTCTATAATTCACAATTAATTCTTCAACATCATGCGGTTCCAATCCTTCACAGACTGTTTTTTCTTCTTCGCCGATGACAAGCGTGATATCTCTTGAAATATTCGGGTCGTAATCCGGTGATTTTTTATCCAAATATTTGTCAATCATGTAACGGATTGCGGTTTCTGTCGTTTCAATCGTCAGTCCCGAATTTGAATTATCCAAAATCAGGCAGCCGTTTTCTATGTATTCGCGCATTCTGCCTTTGACGCCTTCAAATCCTGAAATTGTTTCGGCGATCTGCTGTTCGGGAATGTCTAATTCAAGTGCGGTGGCAACGGATGCGACCATTGCGATTTTATATGAGCTGATATCGTATCCTGTATTGAGTTCGGCTCTGAAAAAAATGCCTGTTCGAGATGATTCGATATCTGCGACGGGCTCACCGTCCGGTCCTGTTGCAATATTTAAATAAACATCGGTCGGCGTACTTTCTTCAACGGCCGACCCGGATTCGTCAAAAACCACAAGTTCCTGATCTTCTCTGATATAATTCTGAATCATTTCCAAATCGTCATAATCAACAACGAAGAGACTGTTTTCTTTGGAACGGCTGATCATTTTCGTTTTGGCATCGGTTGAGGAAAGTGTTCCGCCGGCAATTAAGTAATCCGGCTGCGCTTCGGTTAAAATTCCGATATCCTGCGCGCCTGTAAATCCGAGTGATACTTCAAAAATCAATGTATCGGGCATGTATTTGCGTTCAAACGCCAAATCCGCCAATTCGGGAATGTAAGCTGGTGAGATACTGATACCGGGCTCGATTCTTTCAAATTTGCCGCCGTCCCAAAAGGTCATTCCTTCTGAAGTGTGCAGCAAGACTCTGTTTTTGTAAGAAAGCATTTGCGCGAGTAAAACGGCTGTGCTTGTTTTTCCGCGAACGCCTGTGATTTCAATGAGATAACGGTCAACGATTTTAGGGTTGCTTCTTAAAATTCTGCCGACCATTTCGTGGTGTGTTACTGTCGGCAATCCAAGTTCGGCCGCCTTTTTGAAAAAGGAATTTTCAGGGTTTAAATGTACGGGCAGACAGACAATGTCGAATGATTCGTCCAGGTCGGAAAGATGCGCCGAAACTTTAAATCCGTATTCGTTTTCCTCTTTTTTGAGTTCTTCTTCCGATATTTTTCCGTAAACATCAAAAACGGCAACGTTCACGCCGTGCTTTAAAAGTTGTTTCGCAATTGACAAACCGCCGTGATTGATATCGAAAACAGCAATTTTTTCCCACGGAATTTCAGAGTGCATTGTTTATCTCCTGTTTCATTTTGAATGAACCAAAAATATGACCCTTTGTTTAAAACAGTTTTGTAACACAAAAAGGTATCATATGTAATACTGTTAAAAATCAAATGCAACCGCGAATTTCAACTATCACGATTGCAAACGGATTTTGAACAGAACCTTTACGAACTTAACAAAATTTAACAGACCTGAACAGAATTTAACAGGTTAACAGGTCTGAACAGAACTTATTTGAAAATTTGTTCCATGCGAACAAGCGCTTCCTGAATGCGCTCAACGGAGGCGGCATAGGAAATACGGATATTATTTCTGCCGGATTCTCCGAATGCGATTCCGGGCGAAATGGCGACATGACATTCATCAAGAAGTCTGTCCGTTATTTCTTCGCCGGTTCCGAATTCGCTGACATCGGGATAAGCGTAAAAAGCGCCGTCGGGCATCGCGCATTTCAGGCCGAG
Source organism: Methanimicrococcus sp. OttesenSCG-928-J09 (assembly GCA_030266245.1). Classification (GTDB taxonomy): domain Archaea; phylum Halobacteriota; class Methanosarcinia; order Methanosarcinales; family Methanosarcinaceae; genus Methanimicrococcus. Next base: position 65,544 of record JAJDHP010000001.1, on the reverse strand, counting down.
GTTTCGAAGACCTTCGACCAAAACGCCGCGTCTTTCTTTAAAGGCGGCCTGCATTTTATGAAGTTCGTCCTGCGGTCCTGTGAGCGCTTCGACGCCGCCGTATTGGATAAATGTTGTCACGTTGCTGATGGTATGGCTTTGGATTTTTTCCAGACTTTTGAAAATGTGCTGCGGCGCGTCCATGTAACCGAGACGCCAGCCGGTCATCGCGTACGCTTTGGAAAAGCCGTTGATTGTGACGGTGCGGTCGTGCATATTGTCAAAAGAAGCGATGCTGTAATTCTTTTTGTCGTAAATGATTTTTTCATACATCTCATCGGCCATGACTAAAAAATCGTGATCGATTGCCAAGTCAGCAATTTCCTGAAGCTGTTCTTTTTCATAAACCGCACCTGTCGGATTGCAGGGTGTGTTGATGACAATCATTTTGGTTTTGTCGGTGATATATTCTGATAAATCACGCGCAGGCCGATAGTTTCTGTCGGGATCTGTTTCCACCCAAACGGTTTTGCCGCCTGCCATTTTAACACACGCGTCATAAGAAACCCATGACGGATCAAATAAAAGGACTTCATCGCCGTCTTCAATCAGCGTCATCATCGCTTCAAAAATGGCCAGTTTCGCGCCGGGCGTCACCATAATATTGTTAACATTTGTCGGAATGTTGTTTTCGGCAACCAATTTTTCGGCAATCGCTTCTCTGAGTTCGGGAATGCCCGCCCCTGCCGAATAGTGTGTTTCGCCGGAAAGCATTGCCTTATGCGTCGCCTCAATAATATTTGCCGGCGTATCAAAATCCGGTTCACCGAGAGTAAAATTAATCACATCAACGCCTTGAGCGATTAAGTTTTTCGCCCTTTTAGATGATTTAATCGTCGCCGATTCTTCGACCCGTTCAATTCTGGATGAAATCATTTTCCGCACCTTAAGATTCAGAAAAAACAATGAATCTGATATTTATTTGATATTTTGATATTTTCAATTGAGAGTTTCAATTCATTATTCCAATAATAATTACTCACTGTAATAATGGCTATGGTAATAAATTCAACTGAAATCCAAAATAATAAAATTGTTTCGGCTGAAAATTTTGTAAAATACGAGATGTTTTTCTTAGTTTTGTAAAAGTCGATGGGCGTTTTTGATTTTCTGAAAAGACGAGGGGTAATTTTTCTTGATTTTTGTAAAAGTTGTGCTGCTCGCGCGCGGCTGCGGCTGCCGACAGAGGCAACGGCAACGGCGCAGGCAGCAAACGGAAACGGTAAGGTAGCAATAGCAAACGGAAACAGTAAGGTAAAATACGGAAACAGAAACAGTAAGGTAGCAAATGGAAACGGAATCGGTAAGGTAGCAATGGAAAACGGAAACGGTAAGGTGAATATGGCACGTTCGCGCAGCGAACGGAATACTCTAAAAATGAGCAGATACATATAGCAGCAGCAAGCAGATAATTAATTACAATGGCAACAGTAAGCTGTCAACTAATTATAATAGCAGCAATCTGCACCGCTAATAGTTGAAAGAAAAAAAGTAAAAAAGAAAAATAAATCGTTTTTTGAAATTGAATTCAGACGCGCTGAACCAATTTAACAGCCGCTTCGACAGCGCGTTTGGCGTAGTCCATGCGTTCCATTGCCTGCATGCGTGTCATTCCCGGACCGGAAATGCCGAGCGCAACAGGTTTTCCGTATTCAAGTGATAAGTCTGTCATCTTTCTTGTGACTTGAGCGACAACGACTTCATCGTGGCTTGTGTCGCCTTCAATGACACAGCCGACGGTAACGACGGCGTCAATGTCTTTGTTTTCAAGAAGCTTTTTGATTGCGAGGGGCATGTCATAAGCGCCGGGTACATAGATCTTTTCAGTAACTTCGGCGCCGAGGAATTTGGCGTGTTCTTCGCCGAGGATTTCCATTTGGTATGTAATATCTCTGTTGAATTCAGCAACAACGAATCCGATTTTAATTGTCATTTTTGTTTTCTCCTGAAATTTAGTTTTTAGTAAACTGATTTTAAGTAAAGCATGTAACGAGTAATTTAATAAATATTTATTCAAAACGAATTGAAAAGAATTAAAGATTGATGAATAAATCTCATTCAAAATCTTCATCTTCATATATCGAAAAGACAACAACAAAATTTCCGTCAGCCGCCATCTTTTCATAAAATTGCTTTAAAGCATCCAATTCTTTCCAAAGCAATTCAAAAATGTCGTCGGCACTTTCTTTGAGCGCTTTTTTCTTCCGATTCAGCAAACTCCATTTGGTCAGCTTTTTCATTTTTGAATCAAATGCTTCCCGAAATACATTTTCATCGACATCGGCCAAAATCGCGGCGGCATTTTTCACTTCTTCATTTGTCATGTAAACAGCCGGGTCACAGACTTCAAAACCGCCACCGTCTTCATCATCTTCATATTCAAACGAAATCGGATCAATGATGAGCGCTTCGCCGTCGCCGCCCGCTAAAATTTCACCGCTTCCCATGATGTTATAGTATTCGGAAAATTCGTCATCATTTGCCAAAACATGGGCGGCGCGGTCGATTTGAGAAAGACCGATTCGTTCCGATTCAACCAATATATTGATAAATTCCGCTTCGCCAATGCTGCCGCTTTCAAAATCTCTGATATTTTGTTTACTGACGGCGGTAAAAATGAGAATCATGAAATCACCGATAAAGATGAATAAAACATAATTTATCTGCCGACCGGTTTGGCATCAGCAAATCCTTCGCGCTGTCCCGTTCCGGCTTCCTTAATAAGCTGTTCCGGTGACTGAAGCATTTTTACAACATTAAGCGCATGTTCGCGGGAGCGGCTGTCCATTAAAAATGCCAGTTCTTTGTCGTCGCGTCCTTCATCTTCATGAACGAACACTTCAATAATGTGTTTGTTTGTCATCAGCTGCGCCATAATAATTCCTTGTGATGCTTCGTGCGCACACGTTTTGTCCTGCGCTTTTGCGCCCGGCATTCCGAGTACCATTACGATATCGCAGTTTTGTTCTTCAATCAGCTTTTTAGCGGCAACGGGCAAATCTTTGATTCCCGGAACCGTCACGCGGATGATTTTCGCGTTTATGAGTTGTTTGAGTTCGTCAACAGCGGCGGCGCCCATATTGTAGCGGGCAAACGTCGTGTCGGCAATTCCGATTGTAGGCATAAACGAAAAAATAGATAGATAAATAAATAAAGGTATTCATTTGGCAAGAAAAACAATGTCAATTGAAAATGACAAAGAAAACAATAAAAAAATGAAAAAACGATATGAAATCAAAAGGAAACGAAATAATATTCGAAAAACAATGTCGGTCGTAAGAAATCGAACGGAAATTATAAGAAAACTATAAGGAAAAATATAAGGAAACGAGTATGAAAGCGATTATTTTAGACGGCTATGTTGACGAACCCGCCTGCTTCGGCGTTCCGCCTTATCTTTCCCCTTATCCGAGATACACTGCCGGCGCGCTTATCGAAGCCGGTTTTGAAGAAAAGGATATTTCATATTTTACAATTGACACCGTCCGCGCTTCCGGCAAATCTCTTTCCGAACAATTCAAATCCGCCGACGTTTTTATTATCATTTCAGGCATGACCGTTCCCGGAAAATATCTGCGCGGAACACCGATAACGGCTGAAGAAATCCGCGCGCTTTTCCGTCTGTCCTGCGGCATCAAAATCCTCGGCGGTCCGATTCGTCTCGGCTATTCCAATGAAGGCGGAATTGCGGCGTCCAATCTTTCTTTCTTGCCCGACGATGTTATGGTCGCTCAAAAAGATATTGAAAGTTTTGTTTACGACTATTTTTCAAATAACTCTGAAAATACAGTCCATGCAGCCCATACAATTCCTGCACCCCCGGCTCACCGTTACAGAACCGCTGCTGATATTGCCGGCTGGTCTAAAAAAGGCGCGTTCATTACAAAACAACATCCCGATTTTCCGAATCTCATCTGCGAACTTGAAACCTATCGCGGCTGCGGCCGAAAGAAGCATTGTTCTTTCTGTACCGAAGCATTTTACGGTCGTCCCGATTTTAGAGATGAGGAAGACATTATCGTTGAAACTGAATTGCTTTATAACATCGGTGTCCGTCATTTCAGAATCGGCCGACAGCCCGATCTTTTCGCTTACAAAGGTATTGATGACGGCGGCGTCATTCTTAAACCAAATCCCGAAGCGATTGAAAAGCTTTATTCCGGAATCCGCCGAGTCACGCCCGATTTGAAAACACTTCATATGGATAACGGAAATCCGATTACGTTGGCTGAATATCCCGAAGAATCGCGCGAAATTCTGGAAACAATTGTCAAATATCATACGCCCGGCGACGTGATTGCGATGGGCATTGAAAGCGCGGACCCGGACGTCATTGCCGCAAACGGACTGAAAGCAACGCCTGAGCAAGTTTTAGAAGCCGTCCGCCTTGTCAATGAAATCGGCGCAAAACGCGGCGCGAACGGAATGCCTGAAATTCTGCCCGGCATCAATTTTGTTTACGGTCTCCTCGGCGAAACGAAAAAAACATATCAGCTCAATTACGAATTTCTCAAAAAAATATATGACGAAGGCTTGATGGTCAGAAGAATAAATCTCCGTCAAGTGATGGTTTTTCCAAACACGCCGCTTTCAGCAAACAAAATCTCAGATTTTAAAAATGAGAGACTCTTCCGATCTCATAAAGAGCAAATCCGAAAAGAAATTGACCTGCCGATGCTTCGCCGCGTTGTTCCTGTCGGAACTGTATTAAAAGACGTTTTCGCCGAAATTCATGAAAACGGTACCGACAATTCAAAATCTTTAACATTCGGGCGCCAGTTCGGAACATATCCGCTTTTAGTTGCCGTTCCCGGAAATATTGAATTGAATCGGTTTTACGATATTCTTGTCACAAACCACGGATTCCGTTCGATTACAGGCGTTCCGTATCCCGTAAATGTAAATACTGCGCCGTTGGCGATATTAAAAGAACTTCCCGGCTTGAATAAATCCATGGCGGAAGAATTAATTTTGAAACGGCCTTATTCAGATGAAGAGGATTTGGTGAAAAGATTCGGACAGGGAAGACTGATTTCAAAATTTGTTTGTTTTGAATAAGTTATAGAAAAATCTTATGAATCTGCGGATTGATTCAGAAATCCGCCAATTCATAGTTTGTGCTTCGCCCGCCTCCTTCTTCTTTTTTTAAGATGCCTTTTTCCATCAGATCTGTAATGTCACGAAGCGCGGTATCTTGGGAACATTTTGTCATTTTTGCCCATTTGGACGATTTCAACTTTCCTTCAAAATCGTTCAAAAGTTTCGTTATCATGTATTTCTGCCGATCATTCAAAGCAATTCCATCATACTTTTTCCAAAAATCATATTTCCGAAAAACGCTTTTGAGTATATCTTCAGTCGCTGCAATTGCTCTTTCCAAACATATCAGGAACCATTTCAGCCATTCTGTAATATCCAATGTTCCCTTCTGCGTTTTTTCCAATATTTCATAATATGCATTACGATCAATTTGTATCTGCACAGACATACTGTAATAGCGGAAGGGACTTTTATCAGAGCGCGCAAGCATCATATCTGTAACTGCACGCGCAATTCGACCATTTCCGTCATCAAATGGATGGATCGTTAAGAACCACAAATGAGCAATTCCGGCTTTAATTACAGAATCCGTTTCATCTTCTTGATTCTCTTCATTCAACCATTCCAAAAACATTTCCATTTCTGAAGATATTTCTGAAGCAGCAGGCGCCTGATAATGAACCGTCTCTTTTCCGATCGGACCTGACACAACCTGCATCGGACCGTTTTCATCCGTTCGCCAATTCCCGACCGTAATTTTTTTCCAACTCGGTTTTTCTGCGAATAAAGAGAGATGCCAATCCCAAAGGCGTTCTTTTGTCAAAGGTTCGGCATATCTTTGAGAAGCATCAATCAGCATTTCAACAACGCCGTCAGTATTTCTGTCGGAAGGAATCATATCGGGGATTTCAATTCCAAGGTGCCGCGCAACGGAAGAACGGACTTGTTCCCTGTTCAATTTTTCCCCTTCAATTTCTGAAGATTTTATCGCGTCCGCTGTCATTATTCCGATAACGGCTTCTTCGCCCAAAGGAAATCCGATAGCTTCCATTTTCCCGATTAATCGGCCCTGCATGTTTCTTGCATTTCCAAGAAGCGGTACCAACTCTCGGTCATCCCATGAAAATTTCGGCCATTTCTTTTCCTGATAAATATATTGAGTCATTTTTGGTCCTGCGGTGAATAGATCTGTAATCCCTGCAAAATATGCGGTGAATCTATTTATAATCTCCGTAAAAATTGCGGCGAATAGGATATTTATTCACCGCAAAAATTGCCTCTAACATTTAGTTTCACAATAAAAAAATAAGTAAAAATGCAACTGAGTTTTCTTAAAAAAAAGCTGATATTCAAAAAAGATTTGATAAATTTGATGGACAAGAGTAAATCAAAGTAAAAGAGAAAGTCAAAGTAAAAGAGAAAGTAAAAGAGAAAGTAAAAGTAAAAGAGAAAGTAAAAAAGAAAGTAGAAAAGAAAAAAAATATCGGAGAACATCAAATATCTCCGACCTTTTCCGACAAATTACAAAATCTTTTGTCCGGCTTCTTTTCCTGATTTGCAGTTAAAGATGTCTGTAATTTTAATTCTGATGATTTCCTTCATCGGAAGACCGGGTTTTGCTTCGGCGACGCGGCCTGTCATGTCATCATAAACATTTCCTTTGGCGGTGATTTCAACGACTTCGCCTTTGATTTGGATACAGCCGGAAGTTTCGGGACTCCAGATGTAGAGCGCAACTTTCGGATTTTCCTTGATATTGGTGATGGTTTTGAGGAAGAAGTTGTTCATGATATGAATGTAATCGTCTTCGCCGCTGTCATCGATTTCAGCGATTCCGATCGGAATGACGTTGGGTGTTTTGTCATTGGACGCGGTTGCAAGCGGCAAAACTTTGACTTTTTGGATGTCTGCTTTCATTTCAGCTGTTAATTTAACCATAATTTTGTCTCCTTTAATATTTCAAAACCGTTTTTAAAAGAACAAAGAAAATAGATTCGCCGCCTATTTATAAATTCGCCATTTGGCATTTTTGAGGTTTGATTCGAAAATGCGGCGGCGCGCGCGAACGGCATGTCTTTTAAGATTATCAGAAGGGATGATTTATTTTGCAAAATTATTTGAAAGCTCGGTGTGGCGGCAGCAGCAATGCAAATGCAGGAGATACAAGCTATTTATACCAGTGAACATTTGTGTGCATCATGAGACTTGACAGTTATTTAGTAGACACCGGCTTTTTCAAATCGCGCGGCCGTTCTAAGCGGGCGGTTGAAGAGGGAAAAGTGAAATTAAACGGAGCGGTTTGCACGAAACCTTCTAAAAACATTACCGTTGAGGATACGATTGAGGTTGAAGAAGGATCCGACATGCCGCGCGGATATTTTAAAATTAAAGCGATTCATGAAAGAATCCCGCTGTTTAAAGACGGCGATTATGTTTTAGATTTGGGTTCCAGCGCCGGCGGTTTTTTAATGTTCGCCGCCGAAAATATCGGTGATTCGGGTCACGTTCACGGGATTGAATTTTCAAAAGATTTCAGAACGGAACTTGGGAAACTGGCTTTTGAAAACGAAAATATCAGTATCATGTTCGCGGATGTTTTTACGGTTCCGTTTGAAACAGTCGCGACCGCAGAAACTTCCAAAACCGGTCTTTTCGACGTTCTTTTAAATGACATGACGCTTGAGCCCGCGGATTCTGTTGCCGCGCTGACAAGAATGGCACCGCTTTTAAGAGACGGCGGCCGTCTTCTCCAAGTTATTAAGATTCCGAAACACAGATCAAAGTCCGCAGTGCTTCGAAAAATTGAAGAAGCGGGATTCGTCATTGAGGAAGTTATTGAACCGGAAAGGCAGGAAACTTATATTATTGCCGTAAAAGGTGACGGCAGCGGCAATGATGACAGCAGAAATGGCAGCGGAAGCAGCAACTGTGGAGATAGCAGCGGCGTCAATGATAACAATTCCGAACTTTCGAATTATGTCGATGAAGACGGAGTCGAATATGATCTGTCTGAAGAAACAGGTGAAGGGAGCATTGATATTACAGATATGGAATTTGAAGATGAAGAATAAACTCATATCAGTCGGTTCTTCAATTTTCAGCATTTTACATTTTTAAAATTTACATTTTAAGATTTACATTTAAAGATATTCAAAAAAAAGATGAATCAAAAAATCAAAGAAATTGGAAAATATGTAAAGATTGAAAAATGTTAACTTATCTTCAATCAAGAAGCTGAATTAAAAAATATTGAAAAAATGAGTTGTAAACAGCATCGTTGTTCTTTACAAATCATTTTTTACTGCTTTTTTACTGCTTTTTTACTGCTTTTTTACTTCTTTTTTACTTCTTTTTTACCGCTTTTATGAATCAGATCTTTGAGCTGCTTTATTTTAATCACAGATTCTTCATAATCAAGATTCGCTTTTTTCTCATAAAAACTGTAAATCGTGTCCATTGTGGTGCAAATTGAATAAACCTTTAACGGCCGGCCTTTTTTATTGACCTTTATCATTCGGCTTTCAATCCAGTTGTTGTCGCTCATAAAACATATCGCTAAGCTGATTTCCGGTTGGCGGAGACCGGTACCAATTTCGATCTCGCGCGAGGACGCCTCTTCAACATGCGATAAATAAACAAGCGTTAACGCCACATTTCTTTGAATGCCCAGATTTCTTAAATCTGATACAAAAACCAAATCATCTTCGTCTAAAATCTTTACTTCAAAATCAATCAAATGATCACCTAACCGCATGACCAAATTGTTTGGTCCGCTCAGTATTTTAAATCCTATTTCGTTTTGGGGAACGGAAAGTTTTCTCGATTACTGGAAATTCGTATTGAATTTATGTTTCGGCTTCGTACTTCATAAATTAATTTTGTTAAATTATTTAAACGAATCGAAATATTTTTGGAATTACTGCCAATATTTGTTTTGATTGTATTTTCAAAAAAGGTTCAAAATTAGATCTAAATTTAAAAATCAAAATTTAAAAATCAAAATTAAAAGAAAGCAATTAAAAGAAATCAAAATTAAAAAAATCAATAATTTATGTAAAATGAATGCCAATTAAATAAATATAAGAAATAGTTATTTTGCTTTTATCATTAAAAGGATCAAGAAATATGCTTATTGAAATAATTACAGCCGTTGTTGTCGGTTTATGGGTGATGCTGCCGGCTTATCTGCCGAACTCTTTTGCTGCCGTTTTCGGAGGTGGCAAACCGATTGACGGCGGAAAGACAATGAAAGACGGACGCCGCATTTTAGGCGACGGAAAAACATGGCGCGGATTTTTCGCAGGCGTTCTCCTCGGATTTTTAACAGGTCTCTGTGAAATTTTCCTTCTCAGTAAAGGCTTCCATGTTTTCGGAATCGAACTGCCCGGATTCAGCGCAACAGGCGTTCCCGGTGCATTTGACCTTTCTGCATTCATTGCAATCTTATCGCTTGCGGTTGGCGCGCTTTTGGGAGATATGTTCTTCAGTTTCTTAAAACGCCGTCTCGGACTTCAGCGCGGACAGGCATTGCCGTTGGCGGACCAGTATGATTTCATAGTCGGCGCGTTTCTGCTGACCGCTTTGACATCTTTCGGCTGGCTGACCGGTACTTTGGACTGGCTGACATTCATCGTAATTCTGATTATAACACCAGTTCTGCATGTCGGAACAAATGTTGTCGGCTATTGGCTCGGTATTAAAAATGAACCGTGGTAAATGTTTTACACATTTACTTTCACACATTTTCAATTTATTTTTTTATTTTTGATTCATTTTCTTTAATTTTACACAATTTACTTTAATAATTTTACAAAATTTACAAAACTGATGATTATGGACAACACAGAAATAATTCAAGCCTTAAAAGACTGCAATGCGGTTCAGTTTGGCGATTTTACACTTGCATCGGGGCAGAAAAGCAATTTTTACATTGACATTAAAAAAGCAAGTACCGACCCGAAAACACTTAAAATCATTGCGGATTACATCGCCCGCTTAATTCCGACCGTTACCGACGGCAGCGAAATAATTATCGGCGGTGTTGAGCTTGGCGGTGTTCCGATTGCAACCGCCGTTTCTTTATCAACGGAAAAACCGCTTTTAATTATTCGTAAAGCGACAAAAGAATACGGCACCAAAAGCCGTTATGTCGGGGATTTGGATACCGCTAAAGAAATTATTTTAATGGAAGATGTAACGACCAGCGGCGGTTCGGTAAAAAAAGCAATTCTTGCTCTCAAAGAAGACGGCGCGAATATTAAAAAGGTGATTACGATCGTTGACCGTGAATCCGGTGCTGCCGATTCATTGAAAGAAGCAGGCGTTGAATTGATTCCGCTGGTTTGTTCAAGCGAATTGGTTGAATAATTTCTCTCTTTTTTATTTTCTTTTTTTCAAAAACGGTGCTGTTTTTTAATCTTTATAATTTTAAAATCTGTGCGGCTCGCGCGCGTGAGGCGACCGGATAAAAGTGTCTGCAGAAGGAAACATATTACAGCGGCGGCAGCCGCTAAAAATCGCGAAGCGATTTTTAAATAAACACCTCCCTCCCACTGCAAACTAAAACCTGACTCCAAGTGGGAACTAGAACCTGACTCATACTGTCATAAAAACCACACATGAATTTGATTAAATTTGAAAAACGATGCAATTCGCGCGCGGTGACGCTCAATAGAAGATATGAGAAGGAATATGAAAAGAGATAATAAAAAGGACTGAAAAAGAGAAGTTTAATTTAAAAAACTTTCTCTTTTTTTTGAAAAGATTCAGAGTTTGGAGATTAGAATTAAATAAATTATCATCAAAAATTAAAATTCATCTTGATTGAGACGTTATCTTTAAAACCTGAACCTAGATTTACGATTTGAGAAATTATGGAAATAGGTATAGAAATCATCATTATTGCAATTTATCTCATTGTGATGCTCATTATCGGTTTCTTGACTCAAAAAATCGGATCATCCTCATCTAAAGGATATCTGGTTGCAAACAGAAATGTCGGCGCTCTTTTGATTGGTGGAACGCTTTTCGCGACATTCTGGGGTGGCGGAACAGTTATGGGCGGCGCAGGCGCAGCTTTGGACTCTTACAATTTAGGTACCGTGGCCGATCCGTGGGCTTCGGGTATTACGTTAATTATTATGGCCCTTTTTATGGTCCCGCTTTTGTTAAAGATGAAAATCGGAACACTTGGTGAAATGTACCGCATCCGTTTCGGAAAACGCGGCGCATATGTTGCTTCTATTCTTTCTGTTCCGACTTTGATTGCTTGGACGGCGGTGCAGATGGTCGCCATCGGTAAAATGCTGAATTTGTTTATCGGCGTCGAACCGTGGATCAGTATGCTTTTGGCCGGCGGCATTGTTATTATTTACACTTATATGGGCGGAATGCTGGCGGTTATTTGGACCGACAATATTCAGGCCGCGGTTATTATTTTGGGTCTTTTGGTTTTGATTCCTTCTGCAATTTGCTATATTGCAGCCGGCGGAAGTGTGACTTTTGCCGTTAATTTAGACAATATGGTTTCCGGCATCGGAATTATTAAAGACAACACTCCAAACGATTTCTGGACACTCTTCCCGTCCGCGGATCCGGATCACCCGAGCGGTATCACCCGCACACTGAAAGGCTTTTTGATTTGGGCAGCCGCTTGGTGCGGTATGGGTCTTGGAAGTTTGGCTTCGTTGGATATTACACAGCGTGTTTTAACAGCTAAGAATGAGAAAGCTGCAAAAGGCGGTCTTGTTGCCGGTGCCGGTCTTTATTGGGTAGCCGGTCTCGGTCCGATTTTTATCGGTCTTTTGGGCATTGTTATGATGCAGCTCGGATTCTTTTCAGGATCGGAATTGGCAACGCTTGCCAACGATTCTGAAGTTATTGTTCCCATGCTGGCTCAGAAACTCCTTCATCCGCTTCCGATGGCAATTTTCATCGGCTCTTTGATGGCAGCCATTATGTCAACATCCAGTTCGACAATTTTTGCATCCGCCGCTGTTATTTCAACAGTTTTGGTTCCGGGAACGGTCGGCGACAAGAGAACAGAAGAAGACGATAAGAAAGCGATTCGATTGACAAAGATTTTAGTTGTCGTTATCGGCGTTTTCTGTATCGGCATCAGTATGCTTGCCGTTAGTCTTTATGATTTAATGATTTTCGGCTTTACGTTGCTCTTCGCTTGTTTGTTCTGGGCTGTCGTTTGCGGTTTATTCTGGAAGAAAGCGAATGTTCCGGGCGGTATTGCGTCCATGCTTGTCGGCATTGCATTTTCGATGCTCGGATGTATTTATCTTTCGATTCAGGCAGGAACGCTTGTCATTGTTCCGGCAGATTCATCCTGGGAAATTTATTTCACGTTCGTTCCGTGGCTTTTCTCGGGCATTGCGATGTTCGCAGTTTCTTTACTGACACAGAAAAAACACCCGCCGCTTCCGTTGAAGGATACTGACGGTAATGTTTTGAAGTGGCCGGAGCTTTCGGAAAATGTTGAATAAAACGCGGATGACAAATAAAAGATAAAAAAGTAAAATAAAACCAATAAAAATTAGAAATGAGATTAAGCGGGAAGAAATTCCCGTACCTTTTTCTTTTTTGTTTGACTTTTTTGACTGTTTTTTATTTGATTGTTTCTTTTTTATTTGGTCATTTCTTTTTTGTTTGATTGTTTTTATTTAGCCGGTTTTTTTGATTATTTCTTTTTATTCGATTATTTTTTTCTTTTTCATCTTTATTTTCTTTTTTCATATTTTCTTTCTTTTTCATCTTTTCTTTCGTTTTTCATTAACCAATCATAGCTTAATTTTATAAATTCGGTCTTTATTTTCCAGTTATATAGTTATCGTTTTTGAAAAAATCAGAACGCCTATTAACGTTTAGGAGTTTGGCACTTGTACAGCAAGCGAATTTTTTCTTGTCTCGCTTTTTGCTGTCATCTGAAAATTAAAAGAGGATAACTATGAATATAAAACCAAAACAAAAAAATACAAAACTGATGATTGGGAAAGCACTTCTGCTTTCTTTTTTAATTCTGTTTGCTTTAACCGGAACGGCTGTTGCTAAAGAATGGACGGTCGGCGAAACCGGCGCGGATTTTCAAACACTTCCTGAAGCGATTACGGCTGCTGCCGACAACGATGTTATTTTAATCCGCGCCGGAACTTATGAAACGGCGGCGAATATCAGTATCGGAAAAACACTGACGATTGAAGGCGAAAATAAAGAAACTGTCATTTTAGATTTGGGCGGTTTTTCAATTATTCCGAAAAAAGAGAACTTTGTTCTTCGAAGCGTGACATTGACAAACGGTTCAAACGGCATTAATCTTCAAACAAATGCAAACAATGTATTGATTGAAAATTGTATTTTTGACGGCATGACTCATAAAGACGGCATCAAGCTCGCGAAAGACGGCGCTGTTTTCAAAAATAATGTTGTCAAAAATATGGAAGGCTTTACAAACGCAGTTTATGTGACAGGAAATAATGTTCAGCTGATCGGCAATACAATTTCCGGTCTTTCCGGCAGCGGAAATTCTGCAAGAACCATTTGTCTTGAAAATTCAAGCGGTTCATTGATTGAAGGAAATGTAATTACAAACAACGCAGGAGAAGCGATTCGTCTTTGGAAAGCTGAAACCGCAAACAATGTCATTACTAAAAATGTGATTTCCGGCAATTCTCAAAAAGGTGTTTACATTTACAATGCCGGAGAAAACAATGCAATCTATTTCAACGACATTTTTGACAACACGGGCGGCAATATTGCCGGTTACGGAACTCTTCCAGAAAACGTGAATTTCAACAATCCGCAGAGCAAAACTTTCTCCTTCAATGATGTTTCATGGACGGGAAAGCACGGCAACTATTGGGGTGATGACTATGACGGAACCGACACAAACGGCAACGGCATCGGAAGCATTCAAAAAACAATTTTGGACAAATACGCTGACCTTCACCCGTTAACGAATTCTGTTTCACTTTATTCTGCCGGCGGTACCCCGACTGACCCGGAAGAACCTGAAGAACCGGAACAGCCAACAAACCCGACTCCCGGAAAAACAAGCAGTTCTATTTCAATGAAAACAAATATTCTGCCTTCGGTTTCTGTTTCATTCTCTATTGATTCCCTTGACTTCGGCGACTTGACTGCCGGTCAGACAAGCATTCCGAAAGAGATGGAAATTACAAACAGCGGCGGCTGCGATGTTAAAGTGACAGCAGAAGTTACCGACTCGTCTGACGACTTGTACAAGAGAGGTCTTTGGATTGACGCAGCCTTCTGGCCGGACTTTGAAAAGAATGTTCAGCAGGGCGACACCGTGACTTCCGAAGTTGTCTTGAAAGTTCCGGCGGACTATGAAAGTACCGGCATTATTGACGGCACTTTGATTTTGTGGGTCGAAGCAGTCTGAAAAGATAAATAAACCAATGTAGAATTGAAATTTGATCATCTTCTTCGGAAGATGATTTTCTTTTTTTCGTATTATTTTTCTTGTCTGTTTTTTTGGTTTCTCTTTGATTTTGTTCTTGATTTTTTTTATTTTTATTGAATAAGTCGACATCGTTTTTCGATTATTTTTTTGAAAATGGTGCAGGTCGCGCGCGGCGGTTGCTGCAGGCGGCAAGGTAGCAGCAGCAAACAGAAACAGTAAGGTAAATATGGCACGTTCGCGCAGCGAACGGATTACTCAAATAAAATACAGATGCAAATGGAAATGCAGCTGTGGCAGCAACTGTGCCGGCAGCAGACAGTTAAATGAATGACAGCTGAGAACATAAAAACAAAAAATAATAACCAATAAAAAGAGAGAAATGAAAAACCAATCGCGTCTTAATTCAAAATCAAAAAAATGCAGCAGCTCGCGCGCGTTGCCGTCCCAAGAAAAAAAGAAGGGAAAAAGAAAGGAAAAGAAATCAAATTGACTTCAATTCCGGATTATCATCAATAAACAGAACTTCAACTTTGTCGCCAATCTCTTTTTTCAATCGTTCCGCCAACACTTTCATCCCGGGATTTTCTGTCGCGTAATGACCGGCATCAATGATTGTCATGTCGCCGCGCTCGCGAAGGACATCGCTGTGTTTTAATTCGGAAGAAAGGAAAGCGTCAACGTTGTTTTCTTTGGCAATTGCCAGGGCATGACGATTTAAGCAGCTGCCGCCGCAAATCATCACTTTTTGAATGGTTTTGTCACCGGCATAAAGAAGTGGAGCATTTAATTTTTCTGAGACAAGTTTGACAAAATCATTTGTTTCAATCGGCGGAACGGTGCCGATAACCCCGAAATCTGTCATGACGACTTCTTTAAGGCCGAATATATCAGCAAGAACGGTATTAATGCCGCCTTCGGCGTTGTCATAATTGGTGTGCATCGCGTAAATGGAAATATTGTTGTCAAACGCGATTTTCAAACGCTTTGCCAAATAATCAGGGATGACCATGATCGGATGGAAAAGCGGTGTGTGGTGACAGATCAAAATGTCGGCTTTGAAATCAGCGGCTTTTTGGAGAACGGCATCCGTGACATCTAAAGTGACAGCGATGCGGTTGATTTCTCTGTTCTTTGTAAATAGGAGGTCTAAAATCATTCCGATTCGGCCGTTATCAAAATCATCAGCAATTTCAGGCGGCGCGATTTGTTCTAAAAGCGTAATAAGTTCCTCTTGTTTCATAATTTCAAAAAAGGTCTGCATCCTTTAAATAGAAGACGACAATATTCATGCCACTTACAATTTTTCATAAGTTTTCATTAACGAAAACGAATAAACGAAACGATTAAAAGAAAACAATTAAAGAAAACGATTGATGAACAAGAAAATCAATCGCCAATCACCCCCAAACGAATTAAAAGAGGTATAAAACTATGTCAGCCCCTCCCGTGTCCCATAAGCCGAAACACGGCGTTAAAAGAAAACATAATCTGGCGAAACTCAAAACCCGCCAAAAAGCAAAAGCAATTGAAAAAATCGAAAAGAAGAATGACGCTGTCACTTTTGAAGTTGTTTTTGTCGGCCGATCCAATGTCGGCAAGTCCACGCTTTTGAAAAACTTAACCGGAAGAAATGTTCGAACCGGAAAGCGTCCGGGTGTTACCCTTAAACCGACACACCTCTATTTTGACGACTTTTTAATTACCGACATGCCGGGATTCGGTTTCATGTCCGGCGTGACAAGAGAAAAGTCAGAAGATGTGAAAAACAATATCGTTCAATATATTGAAGAACATGCCGACCGCATCTTTTTGGCAGTTCAAGTGATTGACGGCCCAGCCTTTGCTGAAATTACAGGACGCTGGGATTCACGCGATGAAATTCCGATTGATTTAGAACTTCATGACTTTTTAGAAGAAATGGAAATTATTACAATTATCGCCGCCAATAAAATGGACAAAGTCAAAGACGATGAAAAAGATAATATGCTGAATGAAATCGTTAAAATTTTCGGCTACGATGGCACCTGGAAAGAATGCGGTGCTTTGGTTGCGCCCGTGAGCGCGCGCGGCGGCGACATTAGACCGCTGGTTTCGCACTTGAAGAACGAATTCCACAAAATGAAACGCGACGACCTGTTCAAACATTTCAAATGAAGGAGATTAAAAAATGACAACGATTCTTGATATTGCCGAAAAGATTGTCGCGGAAGGACCGATTTGCGATCACTGTCTCGGCCGCCAATTTGCAAAATTATCAACGGGACTTTCCAATGACGAACGCGGACGCTCTGTAAAACTGGCGCTTGCAATGGATGCGGACCGCCGTTTAAAAGATGAAGGCGATGACGCGCTGCTGAAAGAAATGGCGCCGTCTTCCATTCACGCTCAAAAAACATTAGCAAAAGAAAACAAAGCGAACAATACCAACAGTGACGGCGCAGATTCAGAGCCTGCTGTTGAAAAATGCTGGGTTTGCTTAGACATTTTCAAAAACTTGGATTTTTGGGCCGACATGGCGGTTGAAAAATTAAAAGATCTTGAATATGAAACATTTTTAGCCGGCACCAAATTAAGCGGTCTTCTCAGCGAAAATGAAGAAATTCTCTGGGAACAGGCCGGAACAGCTTATGCCGAGCAGCTGAAAAGCGAACTGAATCGCGAAATCGGCAAAATTATTTCTCAAAAAACAGGAAAAACGGTTGCGTTTTCCAATCCCGATGTGACGGTGACTTTTGACATCGCTCAAAAGGAAGCGTCGCTCAACATTCGCTCTTTATACATTTACGGCCGCTACCAAAAGAAAGTGCGCGGCATCCCGCAGACCAAATGGCCTTGCAGAAACTGTCGCGGCAGAGGATGCGACAGCTGCGGCGGTACCGGCAAGCAGTATCCGGAATCAGTAGGAGAGCTGGCAGGCTACCCGCTTTGGCAGGCAGCTCAGTCAGAAGATGTCGTTTTCCACGGCGCAGGCAGAGAAGACATTGATGCGCTGATGCTCGGCACCGGACGCCCATTCGTTTTGGAAGCCAAAGCACCGGTCACGCGAACAATCGATCTTGTTGTCCTTGAAAAAGAAATCAACGAATACGCTGCCGGCAAAGTCGAAGTTTCAAAACTCGCATTCTGCGGCAAAGATATGGTTGAAAAGCTCAAAACGGAAAAAGCAACAAAAACCTACCGCTTAAAAATCAAATTTGAAGCGCCTGTAACAAAGGACGCTCTGACAGCTGTTTTAAAAGAGCTGGAAGGCAAAGAAATTAATCAGAATACACCCAACCGCGTTATTCACAGACGTGCGGACTTGTGCCGAAACAGAACAGTCCATACGGCCGAGCTGGAACGGACCGAAATGGCCGGAGCGGCAGGAGCAAGCCCGTTTGACACCGCATGGGTGAAAATTCACTGCGACGGCGGTCTCTATGTGAAAGAATTAACATCAAGCGACGAAGGCAGAACTGTTCCGAGCATTGCCGGACTTTTAAATGTCGGCGCCAAGGTTGATGAATTGGATGTCATTAATGTTGACATTAAAGATGTCGAATAAATGAAATCAAAAAATTAGATTTAAAATAAATTAAAAAACGAAATTAACTTAAACAAACGAAATCAAATAAAAAACGAAATCAATTCAAAAATAAAATTAATTCAAAAATGAGATCAAAATTAAAAAACGTAAACGATAAGTGAAAAATATTGATGAGATATTTAAGAAAACAAATCCGACAAAAGCATACTTTTATTAAGGTTGGATTTGTATTCTGTTTTCTTCATTCGATAAACTTAATATACCAAAATAATTATTCATGGCTTAACTTTGATTAAAAACGAACCGTGAAAATAATTGTTTTTTCATTATCAAAAGAATACCGGCAGTTTTGAATCAAATTCAAACTGTAACAGGAGCCGCCCTTTTCATGAGCGGTTTCTGAAAAGACCGATTAAATGATAAAATAAGTCAATGTGTCTTAAACATAATCCAATGCTTGAGACGATTCGGTTTAAAAATCACATTCATCCCATCATTACATGACAACGTTAAACGTCATAATTTAGGAGGATTTAAAAATGTCATCAAAATCAGCAGGCGAAAGACGCTGCACAAGATATAAGCTTAAAAATTCGATCAGAGAAAGAGGCACCTCTGCGCCGAGCAGAGCCATTCAGGAATTTGAAGAAGGACAGATGGTTCACATCGACATTGACGCCAGTGTTCAGCACGGTCACCCCAACCCCAAATTCCAGGGTTCCACCGGCAAAGTTGTCGGTCAGCGCGGCCGCGCATACATTTTAAGTGTCAGAGACGGAAGAGCACAGAAAGAAGTGATCTCCCTCCCGCAGCACTTAAAACCCCAAAAATACAATTAAATTAAAAAATTACAAATTGAACGTACATGAATGTACAAAATAAGGCTTGATTTTAGTTAGTTTTATTTAAATAAAATTAAGCCCTACTCTTTTTATTTTATTAACATTATTGAATTTTGATTCGTGAAAATGAACAAAATGAGTGAAAAAGTAAATTGGAAGTGTTTTATAAATGATTGTTAAAGAAGTCGTCAGTGAAGAGCTTTTAACACTTGCTGAAGTCAAAGAAATGTTAATTCAGATTATGGAAGAAAGACGCGAGGAAAGCGATGAAGAACAAGTTTACGAGTTCAGAAAAGCTTTGAACCACGCAGAAATCTTTTCAAAATTAAGCGCAAGCGACGCAAAAGAATTGGTTGCCAAATTATTGGATTTTGAAAAAATGAAACCCGCAATCGCCGTCAGAATTACGGACATTTTACCGGAATCCAGAGACGAATTGAGATCCATTTACGCCAAAGAAAAATTTACACTTAAAGATGAAGAATTAGACGCTATTTTAGATACCGTCAGACAATATGCCTAAGCGGCAAAACATTTCATTTTTCACTTATTTTTAATTTTTCACAAAAGGTTCGGCTGCCGGTCGGAACCTTTTATATTATATTATTTCTTAGTAGTTCTGTCTTAAGAAACAGAACGAGAGCTTTTATAATAACAATCAGCAATTATAACGCGGCTCATTTCGATAATTAATTCGCTGCATAAAGGAAAATATTGCGGCAAAAAGAGGGACAAAAAATGAAAAGTAATGACTGGCCGGAAGTCGGCGATTATGTAGTCTGCAACGTTACCAATGTCACGGACTTTGGCGCTTACGTTGAACTGGAAGAATTTAAAGAAAAAGAAGGATTTATCCATATTTCCGAAATCAAAGCAGGATGGGTGAAATATGTCCGTGATTATATCCGCGAAGGACAGAAAGTTGTCTGTAAAGTTTTAAACATTGACAGAAACCGCGGTCACATTGATTTGTCTCTTAAAGATGTCAACGAGCATCAGAAAAGAACAAAAGTTCAGCTTTGGAAAAACGAACAGAAAGCCGAAAAATGGATCCAGATCGCTGCCGAAGCAGCCGGTTTCGATGAAAAAATGGTCGAAGGACTCTATTACGATTTTGCATCCGAATTCGGAAGCGCATACACCGCTTTTGAAGAAGCGGCAATTGCCGGCGAATCCGCCTTTGAAAAGATGACTGTCAATCCGAAAATGATTGAAGCAATCGTCAACGTTGCCCGCGAAAATATTAAAGACGCGTTCGTTGAAATTGCCGGCTACATCGATTTAACAACAACCTCACCGGAAGGCATTGAAGACATCAGAGAATCATTAAAAGCAGCAGCAGATTCAGTTGATGACAATGAAGTTCGCGTTGAAGTGACCTATGTCGGATCCCCGCGCTACAGAATCAAAGTTGTTGCGCCGGATTACAAAAAAGCGGAAGCTGTTTTGAAGAAAGCGTCAAACGCATCCATAAAAGTCATCACAGACAAAGGCGGCGAAGGCATTTTCAACCGTCATATTGAATCCGTTAAATCATAACAGCAAACATACTGAAGTAAAAATGCCTAAGTAAACTCCAACTGTAAAATTAAAAATAAACGTATAGCTGCAGGTTGTGAAGAGTGTGGGAAAACGAATTAAAAAATGTCAGGGCTGTGCCCGATATACGCTGTCCGAATCTTGTCCCGATTGCGGCAGCGCCTGTGTCAGCCCTAAGCCCGCCTCTTATTCGCCGGAAGACAGATACGGAAAATATCGCAGAATTTTCCGACAGGAAATGAAATTGAGATCTGTCCGAAAGGAATAATATAATTAAGAGCGATATATGAATTATAAAAGTTAAATAATAATTTTAATAATTCCGATACTTTTCAACATAATATTTTACAATAATTTCCGAAAAATGTTTTATTGCAAACGAATCCGGATCAAGAATACCCTTCGGGAGTTTTAAAAATGAATGAAGAAATAATTTATCACATTGAACAAGATACTCTTGAATTAAACAATCCGGTTATGATTGTAGGTCTTCCCGGTGTCGGTCATGTCGGAAAATTAGTTGCGGATCATTTGGTTGAAACCCTGAATGCAAAAAAAATCGTGGATGTTTATTCCGAACACTTCCCGCCGCAGGTTATGGTAAAAGAAGACAGTACGGTCGAACTTGTCGGCAACCGTCTCTATTTAGCTAAAACAGACCAAGCGGATTTATTAATTTTAGCAGGAGACTCACAGAGTACAGATCCTGCCGGCCATTACAGCTTATGTGATATTTATATCAGCTTTGCGTCTCAATTTAAAGTGAATCGTATTTTTACGCTCGGCGGCTATCCGACCGGCGTTATGAATGATGAAAATTATGTTATCGGCGCAGTCAACAATATTGATATGATTGAAGAACTGAAAGAAAAAGGAATTCAGTTCAGCCCGTCCGAGCCGCCGGGAGGAATTGTCGGCGCTTCCGGTTTAATCCTTTCTTTTGCAAAATTCAGAAACATTGATGCCGCCTGTTTGATGGGAACAACAACAGGCTACATTGCCGACCCGAAAAGCTCAAAGGTTCTGCTCGGCAAATTATGCGATATTATTGGTATTGAAGTCAATGCTGATGCGCTTGATGAGAAAATCAAGGATATGGATCAGATTGTTGAAAAGATCAAAGATTCTGTTGTCGGGGAAGACATGGACGAATATTACGAACAAACTCCCGCATCGGAAGAAGACTTGGTTTACTTCGGATAATCAGCTTCAACGATAAGTTTGAAGTAAAATTAATAATTTGAAGCGAAATTAACAATTAATTGCAAACGGCGGGAACAATATGGCACTTTTCGGAACAAACGGTGTTCGCGGGATCGTCAATGAAGAATTAACGATTGAAATGTCAATGAATTTGGCGCGCAGCTTAGCGGCGTTTCTTCAAAACCGCGGAAAAAAATCGCAGCCGACTGTCGTTATCGGAACCGATACGCGTATTTCGGGGATGATGTTAAAAGCCGCAGCCGTTTCAGGCTTATTGGAAAGCGGCATTCTTGTGATTGATGTTGGAACAGTTCCAACGCCTTCTCTTCAATATTATATTAAAAACCGTCAGGAAATTGACGCGGGAATCGTTATCACCGCATCTCATAACCCGCGTGAATATAACGGCATCAAATTGATTGCCGGAGACGGAACTGAATTTTCAAGAGAAGATGAAAAAGCGGTTGAAGACATTTACAATGCCGGAGAATTCAAGGCTGCCGCCTGGTCAAAGACGGGAAGCCTCTGTTTTGAATCAAATTGCAATGAAGAGTATTTAACCGGCATATTGGCGATTATTGACAGAAAAGCGATTGAAAAGAAAGCTTTTAAAGTCGTCACGGACACAGGAAACGGAGCGGGCTCACTGACTCTGCCAGATTTGATGAGCCGTTTGGGCTGCAAAGTGATGGCGCTCGGCGCTCAGCCTGACGGAACATTTCCGTGGCGCAATCCTGAACCGTTGCCCGACGCTTTAAAAGAAGCTGTCGCTGTGATTCGTGATGCTGCAACATCATTTGATCTCGGAATCGCACAAGACGGAGATGCTGACCGCGCTGTTTTTATAGATGAAAAAGGCGAATTTATTGACGAAGAAGTCATGCTCGCCGCGGTCGAAAAATACATTCTCCATAAAGAAAAAGGACCGGTTGTGACAACCGTCAGCACTTCTCAGCGTTTTACAGATATTGCCAAAGATGAAGAAGTTGACATTTATTACACGCCTGTCGGCTCAATTGATGTCGGCAGAAAAATGGTTGAGGTCGGCGCGGTTTACGGCGGCGAAGGAAACGGCGGCATTATTTACCCGCGTCATCAGATTTGCCGTGACGGCGCGATGGCAGCGGTTCTTGTATTGGAAATGCTGGCACACACCGGAATGAAAGCGTCTGAAATTAAGGATACTGTTCCGACTTATTTTAACGAAAAGACAAAAATAAAAATTGCCGGCGATTTGAAAACGGTTATGCAAACGGTTTCAGACAAAATCAAGAAAGATGAAAAAGAAATTGGTTGTTTGAATATCGAAACGATTGACGGTTTAAAATTATGGTTTGCCGGTGGCTGGCTTTTGATTCGCCCGTCGGGAACGGAGCCGATAATTCGTGTAACGGCGGAAGCAAAAATTAAAACCGATGTTCAAAAGTATTTGGAAATCGGTGAAAAGTATTTAAACGAATTTGCGGAATGAGTTTTCAGCAGGAAGCAAATTAAATTACTTTTTTATACAATATTCATTTCCAAATATTCATTTAATTTCTTTTTGAGCTGAATGCTTT
Source organism: Methanimicrococcus sp. OttesenSCG-928-J09 (assembly GCA_030266245.1). Classification (GTDB taxonomy): domain Archaea; phylum Halobacteriota; class Methanosarcinia; order Methanosarcinales; family Methanosarcinaceae; genus Methanimicrococcus. The sequence continues at coordinate 42,366 of JAJDHP010000001.1, read as the reverse complement.
CCAATGTCAAATTGCAATCTTTTTCCATTGCATATTCTTTCCACAAAAAGGAAAAGTGTCGTTCCAAGTCTAAAAGAGCGTCTTTTAAATTATTTGCATAAGAAAAAAGATTGAACATCTCATTTTCAATAATGAAAAGCGAATCTTCATACCGAATTTTCAGTTCAATCGGTCGTCTCAGAATTAAATCGGATTCGGATTCAATAAATGATTCCAATCGGCAAGAAAGAGGAGTCAACGAATCGGAATGTGCCGATAAAAAATCACTCACCTCATCCAATTTGCAAGCGTCTAAAGAATTTAAAAAGGATTTTGCTTCCGAACTCATTTTTATCACCCATAATTTTAGATTAAATATTAAGTTAAAAAACAAATAACGGTGCAAGTATTTAAAGAAAATTAAATTTTTTTAGAAGTAATAGATTAGAAAAAATAAAATTTGTGAGCCGCGTTTTCTGAAAAATCTAAAAATGAAGGAAGCGTTTTCTGAAAAAATTAAAAATGAAAGAGCACTTTTCCAAAAATTAAAAAAAATGACGGAACTCACGCGCGCGGCGAGCTGTCATATTACAGCGGCGGAGCCGCTAAAAATCGCGAAGCGATTTTTCATAAACACCACCCTCCCACTGCAAACAAAAAACAGACTCCGAGCGGAAACTGAAACCTGATTCCAAATAGAATCAGGCGAAGCCATAAAAATTGCGAAGCAATTTTTCACAAACACCTGATGAGAAACGGTGTTAAAAATCGTGAGCTGCTCGAAGAGCAGCGGAACGATTTTTCAGTGGAACGATTTTTTTATTTAATAATCAAATCAGAAAGTATCCAATTCGCCTTTCGCAACCAATTCTGTGATTTTCTTTGTGTTGCCGAGCCATTCGTCAACGATTCCTTCAGCTTCTTTTCTCATGGAATCGAATTTAACGCCGTCTTTGACGCTGATTTGGACGCTGGCGACAAGCGGTTTGTCAATCGGCTGACCGATTTGGGACAAAAGCTTGACATAAACATCATCGATACCGTCCAATTCAGAAGCGACTTGGCGGGCGATTTGTGTCGACAGCAAGTTGTAAATTTTGCCGATGTGGTTAATCGGGTTTTTACCGCTGGTTGCTTCCATGCTCATCGGGCGGTTGGGTGTGATAAGACCGTTGGAACGGTTGCCGCGGCCGACAGAACCGTCATCGCCCATTTCAGCAGATGTGCCGGTAACGGTCAGGAAAACGGATTCCTTTTCAATATTGTCAGCTGTGTTAATAAAAACATCAACGTTGCGGTTTGTGTATTTGGGAACCAAATCTTTCACATAGTCTTCCAACTGCTCTTTATAGCTGACATAAGCGCCGATGTCATCGACATATTTGTCAACCATGCCGCAGCAGATTGTTAATGAGATATCTTCGCCGTTTCTGAGACCCATCACTTTAATATCTTCACCGATTGCGTTTAATCCCTTTTTCTTTTTCAAATCTTCAATTAAAGAGCGCTCGGTGTTGTAAACAATATTTTCAAGTTCTGAAAAAGGCGCGTGGCCGACACCAAAAGAAGTGTCGTTTGCCATCGGAACATAACCGTCGCGGCCGAAAACATCAGAAAGATCAGAAGAGCCGCGGCCGAATTTGCAGTCCAAAATAACATCAGATTCCAAATCAAGGTTGGGAATTGTTTGTTTCAGATAATTGCGGGCGGTTTTTAAACCAATCGTGTCAGTTGCGATATCAATATCACCAAAGGATTTTGTTGCTCGGCCGACAAGCAAAATGTAAATCGGATGAATAACCTGACCGCCGCCGAATTTCGGGATAGAATGACCGGCCGCGATTTGTGTTTCATCTGTATTGTGATGTAAAATAACGCCGCATTTGTCAAGATATTCTTTACAAAGCGCGCGGCTGACCGCTTCAGCCAAACCGTCAGCGATACTGTCAGGATGGCCGATACCTTTACGTTCAACCAGTTCAATTTGCTGCTTTTCAATCGGCGTTTCCATATATTGTTCAACGCATATGTTTCTTTGACTCATGTAAACTGTTTCCTTTTTTGTGATAGTAGATTTTATAAATAGAAATATTAGAAATAATTAATAGCCTCAGACGACCGTTTTGAGATAAAGTCTGCTTCGTTTTCGATTTTGTCCAAAAAAGCAGAACCGTTTTTGATTTTATGATTTTTGAATTGAATTTAAATCAGGAATAAATCTTATGAGGATTATAGTATATAATCGTTACACCCGAATATAACTGTCAGTAATAAGCGATGATGATTTTCAGTAATAATAACCCTTGTTTAAACAAAAGGAGTTTAGGAAAAAGCAATTGAAATTGAATAAACCGATTGAAATTTCGATTCCGTCTATTTAAATAAGTTTTTATAAACACAATGTATTCCATACGGCTATACGTTAAATAAAATAAATTCGAATACCTACTATATATCTACGACATTAAATTTCAAATTTTATTTTAAAAAAATCATTTAAAAATTCAATTATTACAATTCAATTAAAAGGAAAAAAAATGATTCGCATTGCAATCCCCAACAAAGGCCGCCTTCACGAACCGACATTGGCGTTGTTTAAAGATGCCGGACTTCCCGTTTTCGGCGGCGGCAACGAAAGCCGACAATTAATTTCTAAAACAACCGATCCGGAAATTACATTCATTTTCGCGCGCGCGGCAGACATTCCGCTTTATGTTGAGGAAGGAACAGCCGACATCGGAATTACCGGTCTGGATTTGGTGACGGAAAGAAAAGCTGACATTGAATGTCTTATCAACCTCAATTACGGCAGTTCCCGTTTGGTTTTGGCGGTTCCCGAGGCTTCAGAAATTCAAAAACCGGAAGAGCTCAGCGGAAAAAGAGTAGCGACAGAGTTCCCTGAAATCACAAGACAATATTTTGAATTCAACAAAATCGAAAACGTAGAAGTAATTCAGGTCAGCGGCGCCTGCGAAATGACGCCGCATATCGGTGTTGCCGAAGCGATTGTGGACATCACCAGCTCGGGAACGACGATGATGATTAACAAATTAAGAGCAATCGATCAGGTTTTTGATTCTAAAGTTTACTTAATCGCAAACAAGCAGAGCTTAAAGACGCAGGAAAAAATCAAAGATGTTGAAACTGCGCTCAGCAGTGTTCTTTTGGCCAAAACCAAGAGATATATTATGATGAACTTGCCGGCAGAAGCTTTACACGATGTGTAGAAGATTCTTCCAGGCATGAACGGACCGACTGTTATGGAAGTTCAGAGTACGAAAGAAGATGAGAAAATGTTCGCTGTTCACGCGGTTGTTGATGCCGATTCAATTTTCGCGGTTGTCCGCAAGCTGAAAGTTCTCGGCGCGCGCGATATTTTAGTTTTGCCGGTTGAGCGTTTGATTCCGTAAAGCCGAACGGAAGAAGCGAAAAAATGAAGAGACTAAAATGGTGAAGTGGAAAACATGACTTTTCAAATAATTCCGGCTGTTGATATGAAAGGCGGCAAATGTGTTCAGCTTGTCCAGGGTATTCCCGGAAGCGAAATGATTTCACTGGATGATCCGGCGGCAACCGCGCTGAACTGGGTTTCCCGCGGCGCGAAAACGCTTCATTTAATTGATTTGGACGGCGCTTTTGAAGGAAAAAGAAAGAACGGACCAATTATTGAGGATATCGTAAAGCGCGCGAAACCGCTCGGAATTGAAATTCAAATCGGCGGCGGCATTCGTTCGTTTGAAGATGCCGAAATGCTGCTTTCAGCAGGCGCCGATCGTGTAATTTTAACAACCGCCGCCATGAAAAATCCGCAGATTGTCAGAGAACTTTCCGAAAGTTTCGGAAAACAAGCCGTCATTGTCGGTCTTGATGCGAAAAACGGAAAAGTTGCAATCGAAGGATGGACAAAGCTTTCAGACAAAACGCCGACCGACGTCGGTAAAGAGTTTGAAGATTTGGGCGCGGGATACATTCTGTTTACAAATATCGATACAGAAGGACTTCTCAAGGGCATTGATATCAAGCCGACAAAAGATCTGATTGATTCTGTCAGCATTCCTGTCATCGCTTCAGGCGGTGTAACAGCGACAGATGATTTGCTGAAACTGCGCGATGCGGGTGCTTACGGTGCGGTTGTCGGCAGCGCCCTTTATACAGACAAATTCACGATCGAAGAAGCAATTGCCATTTTGGAAAAGTAAAAATAAATAATAGCAGCGGTAATTTGTATTTATTATTTCATTTATTATTAAATTTCAAATCAAAATAATTCGAATTTAATCAAATTATTCAATTTTATTTAATTTTCAATTCAAAATATCATTAAATTTTCAGGAAGAAGAAAGATGTCACAAATTCGAAAAGCCTCTGTTTCCAGAAAAACAAAGGAAACAGACATTACGATTGAAATCAATTTAGACGGCAGCGGCAAGGCCGCAATTGAAACAGGCATCGGCTTTTTCGACCACATGCTGGACGCTTTCGCGCGTCACTCCGGCTACGATTTGACTGTCAAAGCAATCGGCGACCTGCATGTCGATGGTCATCACTTGGTAGAAGACACCGGAATCGTACTCGGCCAGGCGATTGCAGATGCGCTCGGCGACAAACGCGGCATCGCCCGCTTCGGTGAAGCCAGAATTCCGATGGACGAAGCACTTGCAGAAGTTGCAATAGACATCAGCGGCCGTAGCTTTTTGGTAATGAACGCAGACTTCCTGTCCCCTGTTATCGGCACTTACAGCACGCAAATGACAAAACACTTTTTTGAATCACTCGCGTCTGCTGCCGGCATCAATATGAACATGAAAGTCGAAGGCGACAACGATCACCACAAAACTGAAGCTCTGTTTAAGGCATTCGCTTACGCTATGAAAAGAGCAACGGTTATAGAAGGCGAAGAAATCAAGAGCACAAAAGGTGTTCTCTAATTTCTTTTCTTTTTTATTTTCTTAGATTTTATTTTTGTTTTTCCCATTCTCATTTTTTCATCTTCATGGCAGTCGGCCGCGCGCGAATTGATTCATTTTCATAGAAATTTCGCTAAACTCACCTCGATTTTCCTATTAAAACTAAAAGGATTAAAGCCGCCCCTCCAACGGCGAGTTTTTCGAGCGCAGCGAGGAAAAGGAGAAGTTGGAGATTCGTACCCATTATTCGGTGAAAAATAAGAAAATACGAATTAGATCAAAAACAGAAACTTTCTTACTAAGATCAGTCGTCCGAATCCGCAACTCTAATCCGGTTTTGCGGCAGCGTTTGGACTTTCGGCTCATAACATAAAAACCAAACATCGTTTTTTCATAAAATCACAAAAACCCGAACTCCCCTTTTCATTTATTACGAGAAGAAAAAACGGAGTTCGTTTTTCATCAAATTGAAAAAAACCGATGTTTGTTTTTGGAGTAAATGAAACAAAAAAACGATTTGATTTTGGAAATATGACAAATTATGAGCGCCGTTCATAATAATTTGACATAATTATTCATTTTGTAGTTACAAATCTTCATTCCGTTTCGAATTTTCAAAAACGTAATGAGGGATATAAAAAATTATAATTGAGAGTAATATCATGATTTAGCGTGATATTTTTCATCAAAAAGATTTATATTCTACTTCAAAACAGTTTAAATTATGACGAAAGAAAAGCGGATTATCCCCTGTCTTGACCTTCTTCTGGACGAAAAAGGCGGTAGAGTTGTTAAAGGCATTGAATTTGAAGAACTCAGAGATGCCGGAGATCCTGTTGAGTTTGCAAAGAAATACGAAGCGCAAGGCGCTGACGAAATTGTATTTTTAGACATTACAGCCTCCGTTCAGGGCAGAGAAACAATCCTTGATGTAATTAAAAGAGCAGCAGAAGCAATCACCATTCCGTTTACAATCGGCGGCGGCATTTCAACTCTTGAGATCGCTCAAAAGAATTTAGACGCAGGCGCGACAAAAGTTTCAATCAACACGGCCGGCGTTAAAAATCCTGAATTCATTGCAAAAGCAATTGAAGAATTCGGTGCCGACAGAATTGTTATCGCCATTGACTGCAAAAGAAATCCCGACATTCCCGACAAAGATGTTCACGTTTTTGAAGAAAACGGTCAAAAATTCTGGTACGAAGTCGTCATCATGGGCGGCAATGAAGGAACAGGAATGGACACAATCGAATGGGCAAAACAAGTTGAAGCGCTCGGCGCATATGAAATCCTTTTGACCAGCAAAGACCGTGACGGCACACGCGACGGATATGATCTTCCGATTACCCGCGCTGTGGCAGAAGCTGTTTCCATTCCGGTCATCGCATCCGGCGGTGTCGGAACACTGGAACACATGGTTGAAGGAGTCACCGAAGGCGATGCAGGAGCCGTTTTAGCCGCCAGCATTTTCCACTTTAACGAATACACCGTCGGTGATGTCAAAGAAGAATTCCGCAAGAGAGGAATACCCGTCAAGTCCTGATTATCAGGACAAAAACAACATTTTTATTTATAACAAAAACAAACGGCAGAAATAATTTTGCCGGCTTTTTCTTTTTTTAATCAACCTGAAGAGCTGAAGCTATAATTGCGTTACATAAGTTTGAATTTATTTTTACATAAGTTTGGATTTATTTAATCATCTTTTTAAATCAGAAAAACATTAGTCAAGCCCATACATAATAATTAAAAACAGAGTGAAAAAATGGTTTCTGATACTTTTAAAAAAATAAGTGAACGGGCAGACTTATGTGCGGCACATATCAAAACGGCCGGCTCCGTTCATCTCGTCTCTCATATTGACGCTGACGGCATCACTTCCGCCGCCGTTATGAGTTTGGCTTTTGAGCGCGCAGGCATTAATTATTCTGCCGAATATGTCAAAAAGCTGGATGAAAAAATAATGCAGCGCCTTCTGGAAGAAAATCATGAGCTGATTATTTTTACTGACCTTGGAAGCGCTATGATTGATTTTATGGTTGACAACAGCATGAATACAGTGATTGCCGACCACCATCAGCCGACAGGAAGAGAGGAAAATATTTCCGTAGATTCCGAAACATTTCCGTACCACATGAATCCGCATTTGTTCGGTGCGAACGGCGGTTTTGAAATCAGCGGCTCGGGAATGTCTTATATTTTAGCAAACGCGCTCGGCGACAATAAAGATTTAGCAGGTTTGGCAATTGTTGGTGCAATCGGCGACATGCAAAACAGAAAATATGGTAAGCTTGTCGGTCTCAACAAAGAGATTTTGGAGCAGGGCGTTGAAGCCGGCGTTTTAAGGAATGCGCCCGACCTTTCCCTTTTCGGAAAGCAGACCCGACCCATCTATAAAATGCTTCAATATTCATCCGAACCCTATTTGCCGGGATTGACCGGAGATGAAGAAGCTTGTATCCGTTTTCTTCAAAATGCAGGCGTCGGCTACGACCAGCGCGAAGGCGCGAAATTATGGATTGAATTATCACAGGAAGAACGTGTTTCAGTCATCTCCGCTCTGATGAAATTCTGTCAGGACCGCGGCTTTCCGACACACCGTGTTGAAGAACTCATTCGTGAATGTTATACGCTTCTGACCGAAAAAGAAGGATCGGAAATGCGTGACGCCTCTGAATTTTCAACTCTTTTAAATGCAACCGGCCGTTATGATAAAGCAGATATCGGCGTCCGTGTCTGTATGGGCGACCGAGAAGACGCTCTTATCGAAGCGCGGACACTTCTTTCCGAACACCGCAAAAACCTGGTTAACGGCTTGAATTTTGTCAAAGAAAACGGTGTGACACAACTTGAGAATATTCAATATTTCTATTCCGGCGAAGAAATCAAAGAAACGATTGTCGGAATCATTGCCGGAATGGCAACATCTCTTGACGGCGTAGACCGCAAAAAACCGATTATCGGGATGGCAGATTCTGAAGACGGCATTAAAATTTCATCGCGCGGAACGCAGGAACTGATTCGCCGCGGTTTGAATTTATCAAAAGCGATGAACGAAGTAACAGATGCTGTCGGCGGTGCAGGCGGCGGTCACGATATTGCGGCCGGCGGAACAATCCCGCCCGAAAGAGCGACAGAATTCGTGCAACTGTTAGATGAATACATCGGACAGCAATTGAAAAGCCGCTGAAAAAAAGACCAATACAAAAAATAAAATTAATACCAAAAATAAAATTAACACTAAAAAGAAAATCAGCTGAAAGATAAATTCAGCTGACGCTTTTGACACACGATTCTGAAGTGATTTTTCAACAAAGATCACTTAATAAGCATATCCTGTGTTTGTTTCATTCAACTGGTAAGCATCATAAATATTCCAAAGCCACATAAGAAAGGCCGCCACGATGAAGAAGAGCGGCATAATAACGGGAATATGCAAAACCCAACCCACCAGCATCAATATGCCGATTACGGCAAAGATGATGAGACTGCGCAAGAAATGCCCCGAATAGAGTTGCCCGAGCCCCGGAATAATAGAGGACAAGACAACTGCAAGCACTTGACTTGACATAATTAATAATTAATCGTTAAGGTTTATATATGTTTCGAAATCATCCGACCAATGACGAAATAAATGAAGAGAATTAAAAAAAGAGAAATAAAATGAGAAGAAATTAAAAAATAAAAAAGAATGAAATTAATAAGTGACAGTTCTTTTTGCCAAACTGTAAGCATCTAAAATATTCCAAAGCCATATCAAAAGGCAGAAAATGCCCATGATGACCGGAATAATGAGTGTCCAAACCAACAAAGTTGCAATCGAAACAGCAACAGTTGATGTGATTCCGAATGCGATGAAGACAAATATTCCCCTTAAAAATCGACCGCAATAGAATTGCCCGAGTCCGGGAACGAAAAATGATAAAAGTGCTGCGAATAACGGACTTGCCATAACGGGTGAATATTCAGTCTTGATATTTGACTTTTGCTGTCACGCAAATAACGCAACGCTTTAAAGGTTTCAAATCCTATGAAATCAGAAAGATTAAGAAAACGGATTAAAATTAGAAAGTAAAATAAAAACAAATCGATTTACGATTGGATTTATATGAAATTATAAAAAAGGAGGTCACAAATATCGGAACACATCTTTTAACCGGATGCAATCCCATCGATGAGCTGCTCGGCGGCGGCATTGAATGCGGCATTATCACGCAGGTTTACGGCGAGCCCGGCTCGGGAAAGACGAATTTGTGCCTTCAGACGGCGATTGAGTGCTCCAAAACCGGTAAAAAAGTCATATATATCGATACTGAGGGGCTCTCCTTTGACAGATTTACACAAATCGCAGGCGAAAAATCAAAGGAAATCGCTCAAAATATTTTAATTTACGAGCCGATGAGTTTTGAAGAGCAATATACGGCAATTTGTGAATCGGAAAAGATTTCAAACGAGAATATCGGTTTGATTGTCGTGGATTCCGCCACTTCTTTTTATCGTTATGAACTGGATGACGAGGACACCGGAATTCAGGGGCGCCGCGAATTATCAAATCAAATCGGATTTTTACAGGGCATTGCGCGAAAAACAGGAATTGCCGTTTTAATTACAAATCAGATTTTCAGCGATGTCGGAAACGGTGGCGATGTGCGCCCGATCGGCGGCCGCGGAATCGAACATATTTCTAAAACAATTTTAAAATTGGACAGAGTCGGAACAGGCGAAAGAAGTGCGAAAATCGTCAAACACCGCAGCAGACCGGAAGGAGATATGTGCTATTTCACAATAACGGCAGAAGGATTGAGATAAAATAAAAGAATAAACAAAAGCAGTAAGAAACAAACTGCTTATCAGTTTCAGATTTATTAATTTTAAAGTATTTAGAGCATTAAGGCAGATAGATTAAATTTAGATGTATTAATTGTAGATTTATTAATTTTAAAGAATTAATTGTAGATTTATAAAGATTCGATTCTTTTTTTAAGAAATTAAGGCGAAAATATGAGAACAATTGAGTGGGATGATTCCGATTCATCTATAAAAATGATTGACCAGACGCTTTTGCCCGGCGAATTAAAAGTGATTAAATGCAAAAACATTGCCGAACTTTGCGAAGCGATTCAAAATTTAAGAATCCGCGGCGCGCCGGCGCTCGGTGTTTGCGGTGCTTTCGGTGTCGCTTTATCAGCACAGCTGAGCAGCGCATCAACTGTGGAAGGCATGATTAAAGATATGAAAGCGGCCGGCGAAGCGATTAAAAAGACGCGCCCGACCGCCATAAATTTGTCTTGGGGCGTTGACCGTATTTTAGAAATTGTTGAAGAAGAGGGAATGGATCCTCGTTTGATTCAAAATATCGCGTTAGAAGAAGCAAAAAATATGGCTGATGAAGATGTCGCGATTAACAAAAAAATCGGTAAAAACGGCGCTAAATTGCTTCGTGACGGCGATGTCGTGCTGACACACTGCAACGCGGGAAAGATGGCCTGTGTTGACTGGGGAACAGCGCTCGGTGTCATTCGCTCGGCTGTTGCTGACGGCAAGAAGATTACAGTACTTGCCTGCGAAACACGCCCGCTCAATCAGGGCAGCCGCATTACAGCATGGGAGCTGCAGCAGGATAAGATTCCGGTTCAGGTCATAACCGATTCAACAGCCGGATTTTTGATGAGCGAAGGCGTGATTAACAAAGTCATTGTCGGCGCCGACAGAATTACACAGGAATTTGTTTACAATAAAATCGGCACCTACACGCATTCTGTTCTTGCAAAGGAACACAATATACCGTTTTATGTCGCGGCGCCTGTTTCGACATTGGATCCCGAAAGCTGGGAAGAACATGTTCAAATTGAGAAGCGCTCGGACGATGAACTTCGATACATCGGATCCTGCAAAGATCTGAATGTTCCGAAAGGGGTTCCGATTTTGAATTTAGCGTTTGATAAAACGCCGATGGAAAATGTATCGGCAATCATTACCGAGAACGGTGTTTTTTACCCGCCGATTCTGCTTGATGAAATTATTCTCGGCTGAACATATCAATATGAAGCCGGGACTGCCAACAAATTGATTCGGCTCAGACCAATTCCCGGATTGGGATGCCGTAAAAAAGTATCTGTTGGCAAACAGATGAACAAAACAAGATGAAAAAAGATTTAATAGAAAGAATTGGAAAAAAGATAAATGTTTATATAAGAACAAACGCTCTATCAGTTATTCTTTGAATTACATATTAAAATAATTACAGGAAAGATATTTTTATGGTGAAACAAAAAGGCAACGGGCTCCAATCTTCCGCAGGATTGATGAGATATTTTGACGCGGACAAAAAGGCAATCACATTCAAGCCGCTTTACGTTTTAATTGCAGGCGTAATTATCGGTCTTTTCGTTTTAATTATCTCTTATTTCTACGGCACATGGCCGTTGGCTGTTTGAGCGGAATCATTCCGTTCAATCTTTAATTTTATTATTTTTGATTTATTGAAAAGCACAGCTGACATGCTTTAAAATTTATTTTACATTATCTCTAATTTTTTCTGCCGCCGCCTGCGCGCGCGAATCACTCGGATTTTAAAAAAGAGAAGAAAATCTGACCCGATTTTTTCAAATATTCACATCAAAAATAAAAAAAAGAAAATCGATAATGAAAACATTAATCGATTTCACAATTCGGATTTGTATCCAGCAGTCTGAGAACTTCGTTGCGGATTGCGTTTTCTTCGGGACGTGTTCTGTCTCTCGGCCGCGGAATCGGGATGTCAATGATTTTTTTAACGGATCCGGGGCGTTTGGTTAAAATAACAATTCTGTCCGATAAGAAAACGGCTTCGTCGACACTGTGTGTGACAAAAATAATTGTTCTTTTTTCTTCCTGCCAAATTCTGAGAAGCTCATTTTGAAGATTATTTCGGGTTTGAGCATCAAGAGCGCCGAAAGGTTCGTCCATTAAAATGATTTCCGGTTCGTTGGCAAGCGCGCGGGCAATTGCGACACGCTGCTTCATGCCGCCGGAAAGTTCGTACGGATAACTGTTTTTAAATTCGGACAACCCGACCAAATCTAAATATGTAACGGCTTTTGATTCAGCTTCTTCTTTTGAAAAGCCTTGCATCAGAGGACCGAACATAACGTTTCCGAGAACTGTTTTCCAGGGGAATAAAGAATATTCCTGAAAAACCATGCCGCGTTTGGGACCGGGACCGTTGATAATTTCACCATCCAAAGATGCGGTGCCGCCGGAATAAGTTTCAAGTCCTGCAATGATTCGTAAAAGCGTTGTTTTGCCGCAGCCGGACGGACCTAAAAGCGTTACGAATTCGCCGTCTTTGACAGTTAAATTAATGTTTTCGAGCGCCAGAAATTCGTTGTCGCCTTTTTTAAATTGTTTAGATAAATTTTCAATTACTAAATTTCCCATTTAAATCACCGTTCCTTTTTGCCACTTTAAGACACGGTTTTGAATGAGAACTCTGAACAGGAAGTCCAGCAGCAAACCGATAAAACCGAGAATCAGCATGTAAACGACAACGTAATCCATCATTTGAATGCCGTAGTAGAACCAGATTTTATAGCCGATACCGGAATCACTGACACCGAACATTTCAGACGCTGCTAAACACATCCAGCCGACACCCATTGCGGTCTTAATGCCGGAAAGAATCATTGGAGAAGCCGCGGGTACAGCCACATTTTTGATGAGTTTGATGTTTGAAACGCTGCCCAAAACTTTGGCGGCCTCAACATAAATTTTCGGGACATTTTTAAAGCCTGAATATGTGCTGAGAATGATCGGGAAAAACATACCCATGAAAATAATAAATCCTGCCGCCTGGTGTGTTAATTTAAGCCAGATGATGGCAAACGGAATCCAAGCGAGCGGCGGGATCGGTCTGAAAATTTCAACAATCGGACTGAGTGCTTTGTCTAAAACCGGGAACCAGCCCATCAGCATGCCGACCGGAATACCAAGCAGTAAAGCGAAGAAGAAGCCGATCATGAAATGGTATAAACTGGTCGCCGCGTCATAATAGAAAACGCTGCTTTGGATAACGCTGAAAAACGCCATGATGACGCTTGAAAAGCGGGGGAGATAGAATGAATTACCGATATAAATCGCCAGCAATTCCCAGATAATTGCAAAAATAACCAGCGATAAAGTCCCGATAACAACTTTTTGTACGTTTTGGGATTTCATGCCGATTATAAATGAGTTCATGGTTTATATAAAAATCGTTTTCATGCAAGCCGCAATTACAAAAGCCGTCAAAAAAATGATCGCGACATCACCTGTTTTTTAAAGAAAAGAGAAACAAAGAAATTATAATTACACAGATTACTTGGAGGCAGGCTATTGCTGCCAATTGGAGTCAGATTACTGTTACCAATTGGAGTCAGGTTTTAGTTTGCAGTGGGAGGGTGGTGTTTATGAAAAATCGCTTCGCGATTTTTGCGGCTGCCGCCGCTGCAATAAATACCGTACTGAGATCAGCAGGCCGCCCGCCGCGCGCGAGTTGCCTCAATTTTTAAAAATATAAAAAAACCGAATTCGTTTTTTCAAAAAATACAAAAAATCCAATTCCGGTTTTGCCAAAAAATAAAAAAAAATGAAACAATAATATTATCCAACTTTCCTCATCGCGATTTCAATTGCTTCGGTAATACTTTCCTTGGGCATAATTGTTGTGACCGGTATCGAAACAATTTTTTCAACCGTGTGGCTGACAATCGGCGCGCAGACTAAGGCTTTGGCGCCATCTCTTTCGGCACGCGTCGCCACAATAATCGCTTCTTCTATTGAATTGGCGGAATATTCTTTTACCGTGATTAAACGGCCGCCGATCTTTCTTTTCGTTTCGGTGATTGTATCTAAAACCATACGGGCGGCGATAACTGCAATAAATTCATCACGGGGCACCTCATATCTTTTGACGGTGTTGACAATCTGGCGCAGCGTTTTAATGTTCGGCGCCCGCGTTCCCGACAAAATTTTATAAAGCGTGCTGTGCGGAATGCCGGCCTCTTTTGAAAAATCAACGGCGCTGGTATTCAAATCTTCTTTAATCACGCGGTGAAGAACGATTTGAAAATTCTCGTCCGACTCAAAAGCCGCTTTAATTAACCGATCAGATATGTTCATTTCCTCATCTCCTGTTCATTTCCCATTTTTTGAATTCTTTAACAAACTGTTTTGATTCCTTATTGTCCAAAATAGGAAACTAAATATAAAAAATTATCACAAAAATGCCAAAAACTTGTAAAATTCGGATAGATATTTATAGGATTCTTAGGGAAATTAATATTTGCGGTTACACTCATACCGCAAAAATAAACGTTTGGCGCCGACCGAATGCGTTAATAAAATTCGGGAAAAAAAGTGTTTCGAGGAAAGGTAAAAAACATGTATCGACGTGCTTTTTCGATTCGTAAGCATGTCACTTTTCATTCCCCTGTATTACGCCGTTTTAAATGATCTTTTCTCGAAACACTTCGCATTTATGATTCAGTTGTAAATTCAATTTAAATTCAGTTTAAATTTAACTTAAATTCGATTTATGAAGTTTTAAAATGTTTTTGATTCTTTACGGAGGTTTATTATTATGAAAAAAATCATGCTTATCAGTCTGACACTGATGCTGCTTGCCGCCGTCGCATTTTCCGGCTGCTTAAACAACAGCAGCGGTGAAACAACAGACGTTATCATCGGCTACCAGCCGAGCACGCACCAAATGGCCTACACCAGCGCAAAAGAACTCGGATGGTGGACTGACAATTTAACAAAAATGGATGAAGTTAACAAAGTTTCCGACAAATCCTTCCCAAGCGGTCCTTCTGAAGCAGTTTCACTCGCTTCCGGCGCCATCCATGTCGCTTACATCGGCGCAGCACCTTTAATTCCGGCCGTTGCCAATGACAACGCTGACTTAAAAATTATCGCAGCCGTTCAGATCAACGGATCCGGCATCGTTGTCCCCACAAATGCCGACTACACCGGTCCGAAATATTTCGAAGGCAAAAAGATTGCCACATTCCCGCCCGGCTCCATTCAGGACACTTTACTTAAACAGTGGCTGACCGACAACGGCGTTGACTTGTCTAAAGTTGAAATCAAAGGAATGGACTCAGGCGAAGCACAAACTTCCTTGAAAGCAGGATCTGTTGACGCAGTTTTTCTCCCCCACCCCGCACCTTCCATCATCGTTAAAGCCGGTGACGGAAAAGTTGTGATGGATTCCGGAGAAATGTCCGCCGACCACGCCTGCTGTGTTTTGGCTGTCAGCCAGAAATTCATCGACGAGCACCCCGATGTTGTCAAAGAAATCGTGAAGATCCACGTTGACGCGACAAAATACACCAACGAAAACCCCGAAGAAGCTGCCAGATATTATTCCAAGATCACAGGCGTTTCCGAAGATATCATTCTCCAGTCCGTCAACGACTGGGACGGCGCATGGATTGCAGACCCGCACGTCATTGAAAATTATGTCGTCGCATACGCAAAATCCCAGTATGAACAGGGATTGGTTCCGAAGCAGCTGACAAAAGAAGATTTGTTTGACACATCTTTCTATGACGCCTACGTCAACCAGAAATAATTTCAAGCAAATTATTCAAAAATTAAGTAAATAATTAAAATAATAATTTCAAAAAGAGTCAACCTCTTTTGGTTTGCCGGCTGACGGCAAACTTTTCTTTTTTAATTCATTTCGTTTTTGTTTTCTTTCATTTCTTATTTTGCTTTCAAAGCAAAGTTATTTTAAAGTGTATCCTGTTTTTCAGATAATTATCTGTTTTGAGGCTGGTGCAGTGACTTCTTTTGATATGGATGCCGATGAGGCAAATGGTTTGCAGGAAAATGATTCTTCTTTGAAAGCAGCTTCTGTTTCCGCTGCGCCTGAGCTGCTGGCACCTGCCGGCACTTTACTCTCGCTGCTGGCCGGCATTCAAAACGGCGCCGATGCAATTTATGCGGGCGCTTCCCGTTTCAGTGCGCGCGCTTACGCCGGCAATTTTTCAGGCTGCGAACTTGCCGCGGGAATTGATTACGCTCATGCTTTTAATAAAAAAGTCTATGTGACGCTGAACACGCTTTACAGAGATGACGAGATGGATGATGTTTTGTCCCTCTTTGACGAGCTCTATTGTCACGGCATTGACAGCATTATTGTACAAGATTTAGGCCTTCTCTCCCGCCTTTCTGAAATTTATCCGGACTTTACTTTTCACGCCAGCACACAGATGACGGTTCATAATTCTTATCACGCCCGCTTTTTGAAAAGAATGGGTGTTTCACGTATTGTTCCTGCCCGCGAAAATACAATTCCCGAACTCGAAGCCATCATGGAAACCGGCGTTGAAGTCGAGACATTTATTCATGGTGCACTCTGCATTTGCTATTCCGGGCAGTGTCTTTTCAGCAGCTTGGTCGGTTCCCGCAGCGGCAACCGCGGCAAATGCGCGCAGCCGTGCCGAAAGAGATACACATTGCTGGTTGACGGCAAAACGGTTGCGACAGACGGACAATATCTGATCAGTCCCAAAGATTTGAACGCTTCCGAAAATATCGAATCTCTGATAGATGCCGGCGTCCACTCTTTTAAAATTGAAGGACGCATGAAGAAACCGGAATATGTCGCCGGCGTTGTTTCTGTTTATCGCCAAATCATTGACAGGGTTTTGGAAAAAAGAAAAAACGGAAAGCTCGAAAAAACTGAAAGAGTGAAAAAGGAAGGAACGGGAATTGTAGAAAAGGAAAATACAAAAATCGCGGAAAAATCTGCCGGCACTTCAAGAATAAAACCGACGGCAACGGAACGTGAAACGCTTAAAAAACTTTTCAATCGCGATTTCACGGAAGGATATTTTATAAGAAATCCGCAAGGCGAACTGATGAGCAGGAAACTGCCTTACAACAAAGGCATTCTCATCGGAAAAATTGTTCAAACGGATCGCAGAAATGCCAAAATTAATGTTTTACTTTCATCCGAATTATCCGCCCACGACGGCATTTCAATCGGCGATATCGGAAAAACCATGAATTCCACCGAAGATCCCAGGCAGGGATTCGCAATAAAAAAGATGTATGTCGGGCGCAGCATTTGCAGTAAAGCCGGCGCAGGCGAAACTGTTGAGATTCCGCTTCCGACTCCTGCCGATTCAAATAGATCGGAAAAAAGAGAAACATTCCCGTCTGTCAGCGATTCCGTTTATAAAACATTCGATTTTGAGCTTCAGCGCTCGCTCACGAAAACATTCATACCCGCCGGCAAAAATGATGAAGAAAGTGCATTATTTGCAGAACAGGTTGCCAATGATGTTTATGACAGCAGCCGGGTTCAACTTAAAAATTCAAATGCAATAAACACACCGAATGACACTCAAAACTCTTCTCTGATTTCATCTTCGGATTCTTCAGACATTTCTTCCGGTCCTTCTTCTTCTCTTTCTTCTTCATCTCTTTCGTCTCCTCCTTCTTCCTACTCTCCATCCTATCTTTCCGCGTATCTCTCTTCCGCCGTTTTTCCGTTGGCGGAAGCCGTTGAAAAATTATCATCCACGGAATCACTCTCACTTCCGATTTCATTCAAATGCCGGCTTCAGCCGGGAAATCCCATTCAGATTACGGTTTTTGATGAAAACGGTTTAAGTGTCGTGGTTGAGTCAGAATATGTAATTGAAGCAGCACAAAAGAATCCGTTTTCAGAAGCGCAGGCCAGGGATTTGCTGTTTAAACTCGGCAGCACAATTTGGCAAACGAAATCCGCTGAAGTTTCTGTATCAGGCGATTGTTTTATTCCGGTCGGTGAATTTAAAACGGTTAGAAACAAAGCATTGCAGGCTTTATTAACAGAACGTATTCTTCGCCGCAGACGCGCTTCTCCTCTGAATTTGAATAAAAAAGACGAAATTGAGAAGTCAGAAAAAACAGAGATGAAAAATGAAGATGGTTTCAATGAAAATTCCGTCGAAAATTACGCCCTCCCTGACCCGATTATTTCAGTTTGTGTTTATTCCGAAAATGAACTTTTTGCTGCGCTGGAAGCCGGTGCCGATCGTATTTATGCAGGCGGCGACATATTTAAAGATCCTCTGACTCGAAAAGAATACGGTTTATCAGCTGAAAAATTAACCGCTGCAATGTCAAAGATGGAAGCGGCCGATAAAGAAAAAATCTATTTCAGAACACCGTTTATTACGAAAGAAGAAGATTTTGAGTCGATTAAAGCGTGTTTGAGACTTTTAAAAGAAAACAATATTTCAGGAATATTGGCGTCCAACATTGGTGTTTATGAATTTATTCAATCCGAATCCGAATTTTCACCCGCTTTCAGAATTGCGGCAGACACGGCTTTTAATATTTTCAATTCAGACGCGGCTTTATTATTCTTTGAACAAAACGCGGATTCTGTTTTATTGTCCCCGGAGCTTTCAATTTCCGAAATTGATTCACTGATTCATCGAGCTGTTTCCAAATCAGAGAAATACCCCGCATTTGAATGTGCTGTTCATGGAAGACAGCGGCTGATGGTTACCGAGCACCCGCTTTTGCAGTCACTGCTTGCCGGCAGCAACTTGGACAGCACACGGAAAACAGCAGCGGTACACAATGCAGAGCAGAATGCAGATATAATCGGAATGCAATCGAATGACAGCATTGAGCTGTCCAAATACATTCTCAAAGATGCAAAAAATTACCAGTTCCCGGTTTTAACAGATATGAAAGGAAGAAACTGCATTTACAATTCCAAAGAGCTCAATGCATTTGATTTGCTTCCGAAGCTGAGACAGGCAGGCGTTTCGATTTTTAGAATTGACGGATTGGGGCACACATCTGATGAGATTTTTGACCTTATTTCCCATTACAGAAAAGGATTGAATTCTGACAGAACTGAATCTGATGGGCTTTCTGCAGATGGTTCCGAGTATACAAAAGGAAATTATTTGCGCGGTGCGGAATAAGCGGAAACAAAATATGAAAAATAATAGGGAATAATAACTAATAAGGAAAATTTAAAAATATTTTTTAATCGGCTTTTTTTTATTTATCTCTATTCTATTTAATTCAAAATTATTCATTTTGATTCTATTTCTAATAATAAAATTTAAATAAATAGAGGAAGTTGGTTTATTTACATCGGATTAAGCTGAGATACCATTTTCAAACTTGGATTCTTCCTTAACACTTACTTAATTTGTCATTTAAAAAAAAACGATATTTTTATCGGTATTATTTTTATACAGTTGCATCCAATTATATTTTCGGATGAAAACTATTCGAAAAACTTAAGTAAGTTTTAAGGTATAGGATTATCTAAATGAATTTTTGAAACAAAACATTTAATTATAACTGTTTCACTATACCTTTCATTAGTCTTCATCAATGATTATTCTCTTATGAAAAAATTTCCTAATAGATAATTTTGGTGTTGTATCAATATAAAAATTGTTTATTATAAAAACAGAGAGAGGGAGCAATGAAAATAAGAATTATCAGTTCTAAGGATGAGATCAGTACACTGAAATCAGCCGACAAAATTGTTCATTTGGCATTCCGACCTTCAAATAAGGATATTATGACCTTGATTTCGCTCTGCCCGAGCGTCAAAGCAATTCATATCCCAAGTTCCTACAAAAAAACTTTGTCTGAATCTATTCAAATGTTTTTAGCAATGCAAAACGTTGCTCTTTTGGAAGGAGATGTTTGGGGTCATAGGAAAGACATTAATGAATATTTTGAAATTCCGAAAGATTCCATTGATACAATTAACGAATTGAAAACAAACAACGTTTCGGAAGATGACATCGTCTCAGCTGTCACCAGAGAAACAAAACTAAGTCCCGATTTGGTTCGGTACATTATGAATTCTTAAAAACGCGATTGCTGCACTGCAGCTCGTTTGCCGGTCTTTTTGTGTTGGCCGATAATACTGTGTTTATTTCACGGCCGCCGGCACATTTATTCTTTCCAATATAAGAACTAAATATATCTATTACTATTTTATAAAATTGATTGTTCATTTTAGAATACTTTCTCCCCGCACAGCAAAACGTCATATATGTTCACGCCGATTTTTTCATAATGACTGAATTTGAAAGAGGCTTGGTGACATCTTTTAACAATTATTTTAAAGAGAATAATATGCGCGGCATTTCTTACCGCTTAAAACAGCACCGTTTTACGCCTCAGTTTTTGGATGTTTTAGTGGATTCCCTCAACCCGGATTATTATATGGGAATCGAATGCAAGAGCATCTCTGTAGAAAAAGGAACCAAAGCCCTTTATTTTACGCAGCATTTCACAACGGATAAAAAGGGTTCTCATCAAATCGATCGTATTTCCGACTTTTTAAACCATTCAGGAAGAAGCGGTTTTTTAGCTGTTGAACTTCGTTTCGGCGTTGGCCGTTCGCGCGAAGCTTATGCAATTCCCTGGAAAGATATTAAAGAGCGGTTCGGTTCTGAGTCTTTAAAATTTACAATTGAAGAAATCGCCGAATATCCGTCAATTATACGATCAGGCGGCGGTTACAAAGTAGAACCGGATGCTTGGATTAAAAAATAATCATTAAAAAGATTTTTGGCTTATTTTTCGAAAAATGTTGGGCAATTTTGATTTATTTTTGAAAATTGTGCTGTTCGCGCGCAGCGGGCTGCTTTCCAACAAGTATGGTAATTATTATAGAGGCGGAGCCAAAAATCGCGTAAGCGATTTTTCATAAACACCGCCCTCCCGCTGCAAACTAAAACCTGACTCCAATCGGTAACAATAACCGGACTCCAACCGGTAACGGCAACCTGCCCCAAATTGGTAACGGCAATCTGACTTCGGATGGAACTTTTAATTTTGATGAAAACGATGTTTCACTTTTTCAAATAATTAGAAATGTAATTCGAATTTAAAAAAACCTCAAAGTTGAACTTGGAAATGATTCAAAAAAAGAAAGAAGAAAAGGTTTGAAAAACAAACCTTTCTAATTTTAATTTTATTTTAACTTAATAATCCGATTTCTCATCTTCGGAATTTGGATTTGATGTCGTCAAAGATATCCTGAGCAACAATCTGATAGTTTGCTTTCGTTGCGCCTCTCACACCGAAGAGGTAAGCAACGAATCCGATAACAGCAATGACAGCGATTGCCAAGACCGCTAAGACAGCATACACGATTGTTGAACCGAATTTTGCCGAATCGACAGAAACGTTGGATATGCTTGACGGCATGTCAATTACCCTGTTGCTGTCTGTTTCTTTTAATGTCAGCTTGTAATTGCCTTCTTCAGGCGCCTTGACGGACAAAGTCACGCTTTTGGTTTTGCCGATATTTACGGAAACTGTTTTGCTGTCCTCGTCAATGACATTTCCGCTGCTGTCTGTTAAAACCAAACTCACATCGTGGGAACCATCTTCAATACCGTTGTTTGTGATATCGAAAGACACCTTAATGGCTTTCTTTGCAGACGGCTCATCCGGTTTCATTTCAAAGTTTGCATAAGCGAACGCAACTTTTTGAGAAATGTTGACAGTTGTTGTTCCGTTGATGTATTTCTCCTTAGAAACTTCAATCGTGATTGAACCTGTTTTGTTAAACGTGTAATTCAATTCCCCGGAAGAGTTGGTTTTACCGACACTTTCGCCGCTGACGTAAACAGTTGCATCGCTGATGGCTGAACCGTTTAAGGAATCTGTTGCTTTGATTGTTCCGGTTGTTCCGAAGTGAAGGGTTTCAGGTGAAACGCGGACAGTCATGTTAATGAGTTTTTCATTGACAGTTAAAGTTGCGCTGCCGTTTACATATCCTGATTTTTCACCTGTTACACGGAAAGAACCGACTTTGTCAGTTGTGTAATTGAGTGTTCCGTCACTGTTGGTTGTTCCGATTTTTGAACCGTTGACATAAACAGTCACACCTTCGATTGTTGTACCGCGGTCATTTAATGTAATTTTAACGACATCGCCGACAGTTGCTGTGCTTGGATCCAATTTAACACTCAAAGGATCAGTGGAACCGATTGTACGTTCAACGACAGGAGCAAATCTCAAGGTGCTGTTGTCACCGACTTTGAAATACATTGTGTCATTGCCGATTTTCATAAATTCAACTTCACTGTCTTGTGAAAGTGTTATGCTTTCATCATTAGAGAGGCGTATACCTCCATCATCACCGCCACTGTAACTTCTCACTTTCATTTTTCCATATTTTGCATCCGTATCAAGTTTTGTTAAATTCAAAGATGCCTGGAAAACACCAGAAATTGAAACAATACTGCTTTCAGTACCCTGAAAAACAGAATCGACATGAATACGGATGAAAGAAGTATCCTTAATCTTACTATTATTCCCTTCGTAGATGTAATCCCCACCAGAGTCAACAATGCTGGAATTTATCTCCTTGCCATCTTTTTCAATAACAAGACGAACTTTGTTACCATTGGTATCAATTTGTTCAACTTTTATAGAGATACCCTCTTCCAAAATCATTGATTCGCCTGTGCGCATTTGGCGTCTTTCATCTGTATCAACCAAAACTTTTGATAAATTACCATCTTTCAACAAACTGCCGTTATCACCTGCATAATATTTTTCACCCATAAAACCAATAACGGAATAACTTTTCCAGGGTGTATAATTATATTCAACATTTGTTATATTGGATGTGTATTCTAAGTTATTTTTGTCAATTGAACGTGAACCATTATCAAGTGTTTGAATGATCTTAATTTTTTCAAAAGATTTAGCATCATCATTTATATCATAATAAAATCCTTCAAAATTTTTCGGATCCCATTCGTCAACAATATAATCAGATTCACTGTAATCTGAAACGGTACCTCTGATTTCATAGACACCGGGTTCTGTGTATTCCATAACAGGAGCAAACCTCAAAGTGCCTGAATCGGCAACAACGATTTTGACTTTACCCATTAATTCGATTTCAGAATCCTGACTTAAACTGATTCTTTCATGGTTTTTCATTTTTATTATATTCTCGCCGACCTCGGAAATTTCCATTTTACCGATTTTAGATCCACGCTCTAGCCGTGTTAAATTATCAGAAATCTGGAAAATACCTTCTACCTCGACAATAGCACTTTCGGAACCTTGGAAGACGCTTTTTACACGTGTTTTGATGAATGTTGTATTGTTTCCGCTGCCGCTTCCGACATTTTTATAGTAACTGGCAGTCTCGCCCTCGTTTGTAATAAAGCTGCCGACTTCTTTACCGTCTCTTGAAAAGACAATTTGTGCTTTACCACCATTAATATCGATTTGCTGAACGGTAATTGAATACCCTTCTTCGAGCGCATAATTTTGACCAGTACGTAATTGTATTTTGTCACTGGTATCAATCAGTACTTTTGAAAGGTTTCCATTTTTCATCAAACTGCTGTCATCATCGCCAGCAAAGTATTTATCACCCATGAAACCGACAATATCATAGGACCCCCAGATGGATAAATCGTATTTAGTTGGGGAAGTGGTTGTTTGATAAATTAAATTTCCTTCATCAATAGAACTACTGGTATTCATACCTTCCATGGTCATACTTTCATTGCCTTGACCTGTATCTAAATTATAATAGAATCCGGAAAAACTACGAGCATCCCAAGTATATGGGTCCTGCATTCCTTTTTCCCAAATGCGGCTGCCGGTAGATCTTTCAGGGACAGTAATCTTCCATTTTAATGTTTGAGTTTTTGTAGGATCAGCATCGTCTTTGATTTCCAAAGTTAAAGTATAATCTCCTGTTTTGGACGGCTTCCATTCAAATTCATTTTTCAATCCGTCAGAAGATGTTTCATTTTTAGAAATTTCGGCAGACTTATCTTCAGTTCCGTCGAGACCTTTATCGAGAATCAAAGTCCACTTGTAGGTAGATTTAGCAACTGAAGTAATATTCAATCGGAGAGTTGTACCATTTTCTTTTGTGAAAGTACCCTGCTCAACTTCATTTTTGTCTTTCAAATATTCAGCAGGTTCAATGGAATCAATTAAAATAGAAGCACCTGCGATTGTTGTTGCATCTTTTGTAGTCCACAGTCCTTGACCATAAGTAGTGTTAATACCACGAACAGTTAAGATATATTTTGTATTGGGTTCAAGATTAGATGCTTTAACTGTTTGTCCAACAACATCAGAAGGAAGCTCAGTATCTGGAGCTCCCTCTTTAGTCACTTTCGCTTCGTATGAATCCCAATTAGATGTGTCTAAGTTCCAGGTAATTGAATCAGAAGTAATCGTAGGAGCAGTAATCAAAATTTTATTAAATACAATTTCAGTAGTAGCGCTTTCAATATCATCTTTTTTCAACTTAAATGAAAAGGTAATATCGTTATCGGCACTTTTTCCTGTGATAACATAACCTGCTTTCGTATTATCAACAGTTTTCCAACCGTTGTCATTAAATTGAAGGATTGTACCTGCGGGCAAACCATCTTCATTCAATGTCCAATCTAAAGAAAAATCATTATCTGCATTCGTTATCGATTTAAAAGATGTGAATACAGGAGCAGATAAAGTTGGAGAAGGAGCTATGAATGTTTTAGTAACAAACATGTTGTCAGGATCCAAATTATCAGATACATTAACAGTATAAGTTTCTCCTGCTACTAACTCAAGATCATTCAAAGTAATAGGAGAAGTAGCTGAGGACTCAGAAACAGGAAGTGTATCAATTTTAATAACAAATCCAGTTCCCTCTAAATTTCCAGTCCAACTGACAGTAACATCATATTTTCCGTCATCGCCCAAAAGGGGAGTGGCAGTAACACTATCCGCATCAACTGCCGCACTCGCCGTCCCGATCATCGCAAACAGGATGAGCAAAACGACTGCGTATTTTAATATATTTTTCATAAATTATCGTACCTTTTTAAATGTATTTTCGTATTTTGTGAAATTTTCCCTTAATTTTTACTCTAAAAGTAAAAACAGATGAACTTATTTCACAAGTTCATTTCATATATATTTTGTGAACGAATCATAACCCATTTTTAATAACGGGTACCGTTTTTGCCCATTACCTGTATGTCTTAAAATGACGTTTTCTTTTTCGGCGATTGCCTTTCCGATAACTGTGAACTTGCAGGGGAATCTGCCGGACTTGCCGTCAGAAGGAAGTCTGCTGAAACGGTCGGCTGCTGATGTGTTGAACTGTCTGAACAATTCTTCGACAAGTGATAATTTGTCGGGAGAAATCGTAAACAAAAGCTCGAAATCGCCGCCGGTGTAAAGTGCTTCGCTGATAAGCGCATCATACGCTTTCGTGTCCCTTTGTTCTTGGTTATCTGCATCATTTTTTTCGTTTTTGTCTTCGTTTTTGAGATAAGAAGAAATGATGTTCAGAGCCTCGCCGTCAAGCGGCAGGTTTTGTTCATCGATTTCAAAAAAGACGCCCGAAAGCGCCGATAATTCGTAAACGGAAGATGCCAGGCCGTCGCTTGTGTCAATCATTGAATTGACGGCGCCGCTTTCAGCAAGCATTTTTCCTTCAAAAATACGCGGGAACGGTTCAGATAAGTTTTTCAAAAACGCTTCTGAAACGACTTTAGAAGTTTGATCCAACAAAACTTTTAAAGCAACGCCGGCAGAACCTGCAAATCCGGTCAGACAAAGCAAATCGCCGGGCTGAGCATTTTTTCGAAGAGTTAAATGTTTGTTGTTGGAAATACCGATTACAGTTCCCGTAATGGTCAGCTCTTCCGAATATTCTGTGTCGCCGCCGATAACTTCCGCGCCGAAAAATGAAACACACTCTTGAATTCCCTGTGCCAGCTGTGTTGTATCTTCAAGCGTAAAACCGCGCGGCAAGCCTGCCGAAAAAAGGAAAGCGACAGGAGTTGAACCCATTGCCGCCAAATCACTTAAATTAACAGCAGCGGCCATCCACCCTTTCTGCCACAGCGTCATTCCTGCAGGAAAATCAGTTGATTCACGTACAGTATCCGTACTAAAAGTAAGAGATTCAGATGATAAATCGCGGCAGAACGCACTTAAACGAACAGCGGCGCAGTCATCAAATTCTGAACCGGAGAGAAGCGGTTTGTTTTTTAACTGAAAAACGCGGGAGAATTCACGGATAAAATCTTTTTCAGCCGGCGCGTTGGAAGAATGGGGAGAATGAGAAGAATCAGATATCGGATTCGAATTTACGGTTTCTTTTCCCATATTAGGACGCTCGGCATCATTTTTTAAAAATAATATTGCAGAATACAAATAGGACTTTTGATTGAAAAAACAGTACTCTGAATTGAATTATTATTAATAGAATAGCTGAAACTTGGTATTTAAAGTTGTTTAAAAAGATTTTTGAAAAATACTTTGAACCATTCTGTTTTTTGATTTTTTGAAAAACATAACCGTTTTATTTAAAGAGAAACCTCGAACGAAAAATAAGGAATGCTAAAGAGATGGGGAATGGTTTTTGGTTTTTGGGTTTGGAACGAGGGGTTCGTATCCAATATGGAACGGTTGGGGTGGTTGTGCATCCGTTTAATTCTTCGTTCGAGGTGAACAATGTATAAAAACGATGATATAATAAATGCTTTCCCTAAACTGCAATTGGAATTGAAGTTAAATTCCTGAAATTTAAAGTCAAAAGTCAAAATCAACTAAATTGCAGATTGTCAAACAAAATCATAGATTGGTTTTATTAAGTTTTGAAAAAATGATGCGGCTCGCGCGCGTGCTGTCGGCAGCACTGTCAAATATATCCTTACTGCGGCGGCAGCCGCAAAAATCGCGAAGCGATTTTAAATGCAGATCGCCCTCCCACTGCAAAACTAAACCCTGACTCCAACCGGCAACAAACATCCCATTGCTAATTCGGTTGCCATTAACAGGTGCAATAGAATTGAAAAGAAATGAAAAATCAAAGATCGATTTTATTAAATTTTGAAAATGATGCAGCGTACGCGCGTGCGGTCAGCAGCGGCAATAATAGAAAATAGAAAAATAATGAAAAAAGAAACAAGCAAAAAATGCTTGTTTAAAATTTTAAAATTGATAGAATGAGATTACAGCGGAACTTCGAAATCGGTGAGTTCGTAGCTGAACTGTGTTCCGTTGGTCTTGCAGAGTTCTCTTGCCAAAAGCCAGTAAACAAGTGAAAGAGCTTTTCTTCCTTTGTTGTTTGTCGGGATGACGAGGTCAACGTTCTTGGTCAAGTTGTTGGAGTCAGCAAGCGCGATAACGGGGATGTTGATATCAAAGGCTTCTTTAATGACCTGTGCGTCACCGGCAGGGTCTGTCACGATAACGATTTCGGGTTCAAAGTAGCTGTCCATTTTCGGGTTTGTCAGCATGCCGGGAATGAAACGGCCGAGTGCTGAGCGGCAGCCTGTTGCTTTTGCGAACATTCTTGCAGGGTACTGACCGTACTGTCTGGAAGAAACGACCAAAACGCGGGAAATGTCGAATTTGGACAATAAATCCGCTGCTGCGATAATTCTTTCGTCAGTGGACTGAATGTCAAGGACATAAAGACCGTCTGTTCTGACGCGGTAAACAAAGCGCATCATGTCTTTTGTTTTCTGCTGGGTACCGATGTGGACACCGGCAGCCAAATATTCGTCGATTGAGACGAGGTAATTCTGTTCTGCTGCAGTTTCGTCAACTGCGGGTTGTGCTTCTTGGTTTTCCATTTTATTTCACCTGTATTATTTGAATTAAAATTTGATTCCTTAATCTGTTTCCTTAATTCGATAAGTGATGATTGTAAATTTTCAAATCAATTCTTCGAATCCTTTCGACTCATTTGATTTGAAAAACCGTCATTATTTTTTAACGGTAATCGGAACGACGCCTCTTTCAAACTCTTCAAGAGCAATGTAGAGGGGATCGACACCCGATTTTTCATAATCCTGAATCAAGACGGGGGCACCCATTGAAATTTGGAGGGCGCGGGCACCGACAATTCTGGCTCTTTCGAACCGTGTATATTCTTGTACTTGGAGTTTCATACCCTTTTCACCCGGGAACTTATGTCCGCCGCTGTTTCTATGTGAAAACGACAGAACCCGCCGAAAGACGAATTCTGCCGTCACGGTAGATCAAATTAATTGATGTTAATTGATATCTGTTTTTACTGGTACGGGGCAATCACGTCAACCATTTCGATATGACTCAAAAGCATTCTTCTGCAGCAGTATCTGGAATAGCCGAGGTCGTTTAAGACCTGACCTTTATCTTCGCCTGCTTCAGTTCTTGCTTTAAATTCTTCATATCCGGAAGCGATAACTTTCCCGCATGAAAAACAACGGACCGGTATCATATTTTCTCACTTTACCTGTATGATTTCTGGTATCTTGCTCTTGCACCCGGACCGCCGAAGTATTTCGGTTCTTTCTGTCTGGAGTCACTGACAAGCAAGCTTCTGTCAAATTCAGCGAATGCATCGCGAACGGCTGTGTCATTGGTAAATTCAACGATGCCTTTTGCGATTGCCGTGCGGGCTGCATTGGCTTGGCCGACAAATCCGCCGCCTTTAACGGTGACGAGAATGTCGAGTTTTGAGATGACCTCTTCACCGGCAATGTTGACGGGTTCGGAAACTTTTTGGTTCACGAGCCAGTTGCCGTAAATCGGAAGAGGGATTTTGTT
This sequence comes from Methanimicrococcus sp. OttesenSCG-928-J09, assembly GCA_030266245.1. Classification (GTDB taxonomy): domain Archaea; phylum Halobacteriota; class Methanosarcinia; order Methanosarcinales; family Methanosarcinaceae; genus Methanimicrococcus. The sequence goes on along the minus strand of JAJDHP010000001.1, from coordinate 13,885 downwards.
AATTCTGACGATGCCGGTTCCGCTTTTAACGGTTGCTCTGGCAACGGCGGTTTTGTGTTTTCCTGAGGTGTTAACAACTTTTTCTGCCATTTAAATCACTCCACCTTTGCGCCGAGGTTCTTGCTGATTTCGCCGAGCTTCACATATTTTGCTGTGCTGAGGCGTTTCATGCTTGCGGCTTCAATTGTTTCGGCTTCTGCGTTCTTGAATTCTGCGGGGACACCGACATAGACTTTGAGGTTGTCCATTGCTTTGCGGCCGCTCAATCTTTTGTAAGGGAGCATACCGCGAACTGTTCTTTTCAAGATTCTCTCCGGTCTCTTCGGGAAGTAGGGACCGTATTCGGGTCTTCCTCTCTCGACAGAGTGGCGGTAGTCTGCAAAAATAGTGTATCTGTTTCCGGAAACAACCGCGTTTTCGGCGTTGATAATATCAATCTTTTCGCCGGCAAGGAGGCGCGTTGCGACAATGCTTGCCAGACGACCCATAATTAATCCATTTGCGTCAATAACTGTCATGTCTTTGCACCTCACTGGAAAATTCTGATGCCGGAACCTTTCGGGTTCTCTTCGATGATGTCTTCGATACGGACGCATGTACCGCCTGCAGCGGTGATTTTGTCGAATGCGCCGACACTGAAGTTCAATGCTGCAACGGTAACGGGGAACGTAATGTCACCGGCGCCGAGGACTTTTCCCGGAACCAAAAGGACATCATTTTCCTTTGCGTGTCTGTTGATTTGACTCAAGTTGACATCGGCATAGTTTCTGGACGGGTTTTCCAATTTCTTGGCAATTGCTGACCAGATCGGTGCATCATTTTCTGTACTGGCGCTTTTAAGCGTCAAAATAAGGTTAATCATTCTCGGATTTGTCTTTCTCGAGAGCTTTACAAGTGTTCTCTTACCCATTATTTTCCTCCGCAAGATTTTTTGAATAAAATCCTACTCACGCAGTTTGCTTAAAAATATGAAAAGCAGGTTGCGTTCGAAAATAAAGTACCCTGAAATTAATATCAAAAAAGATATCTTACAATCAGATATACGCTATTTTCCTATAGGTGACCGCTTAGAAAGGAGTAATGACATATAAAGGTTTCTTAGTTGCGGAGGAACTTGATTTAGAGAAATCGGGCTGCCGTTGTTCAATAGCTTTTTGATTTGGAATTATAATGACGGATAAAATGACAATAATTTAAATGGGATAAAGCAAAAAAATGAAGAGTTTAAAAAGTAATTAATTCATTTTTCCATTTTTTTGATAAATCCATTCCAATTCATCTTGAGAAAGGGGACACTTTATTAAAGCGTCAAATTGATCGTAATCTCAAGAAAAGCTGTCTTCTCATTTTGGAAAGCAACTTTCCTCCATATTCAACATTTCCATGACTGGTAAACGTAATAATTTTGGATTTTTCACCGTGCGGAGAAAATGTATAATATTTATGATGCCGTTTTCTATCGACTTTAAATCCTTTTTTAAGCAAAGCCGTTTCAATTTCTTTTGTTTTATAATTCATCGTTTCACACTTTTTCGTTTTTGTAGTCATAATTTTAAAAAATTAGATCATTTCTCAATAAAATACTCTTTTAATTGATTTTTTAATTCAATTGCACCGACAGTCAATTTTTCGTCATCTTCTAATACATAATTCTCCCATAAAATTTCGAATTGTGTTTCAAGAGAACAAAGTGCTTCGTCCACCGTTTTTCCGAATGAAAAAAGATTGAAAAGATCATTATCCAAAATATACAACCCGTTTTCGAATTCCACTTCCAATTCTAATGAACGCAAAAGCTTAAGCGAGGAATTTTGATTCAATGATTCTAATTTAAAAACTGTTAACTCTTTCAAGACCGGATTTTCCTTATCTAAAATATATCGGATGTCAATCGGATCAGATGGATCTGAAATAAATTCAACCAAATCAGGTTCACTTTTTGAAGATTCTAAAACCATACATTCCATACCCCTTAACTGTAAACTATTGTAGAACCTCCGTCTATTAAAAGAAATTTAAAGATTTTTCAAATAGATAGATTTAAAAAAATAAAAAAGTAAAATGAGAATTCAGAAATCCAAAAGATAAAAATTATTCACATACACTTTCCCGATCAACTTTAACGTATCGAAGCGCGTCATCTGTCATCAATTCCAGTAAAGCTTCGGTTCCGTTTTCCAATTTGTACGCCATCTCTTCAGCATACAGCGGGATTAGCTGATAGAAATTAATAAGGCTGCCGTCGGGAATTTCACACTCAAATCCGTTGTCGTCGAAATCGCCGGGCGACACGACAAGAAGACATTCAAAATCTGTACTCTCAATCGGCTCGCCTGTCGGAACAGTGTGTCCCCACCCGAGCCATGTTTCATGATTGAGAGGAAGGCGTGCCATGATTTTCAGCCACCGGATCGGCCAATACCGGTTCTCTTCACTGCTTTTAACATCCCAATCAGGCGGCAGACAAATCATCAGTTCGGCCCGATCAAAATTAAGATCGGAAAGCTCTTCGGGAACATTCATACGATGCGCGCCCATTCCCATCGTAATTAATGTATAATAATTCCGTTCGGGCGTCGGCTCAATGACCGCAATATCGACATGAATGTCAGGCGATACAATTTCATGAAAAACATTATCGAATTCGCCGAAATAATCAAAAATATGATCTTCAAGAATTCCGATTTCATCCTGAGAATACATTTTGGGACAATAATCAGGTTCTTCCTCATACGAATCGTCAAATAAATTTTCCGTCATATTATCATCCCCGATTTTTGATTCATTAAATGAGAGTCCACTCCAGGAAATAAACGCAGAACGCAAGCAATCCGCCCGTCAGCCCAATCAACCCAACGAAAACAACCGCGTTGATTTTTCCGCCGAAATTGATCAAATCTAAAATTCCTGTGGTTTGGTTGACAAATTTCCCGAGCCTTCTGAAAATGAATTCCAATATTTCATCAAAGAACAACCCGCCGCCAATATTAACAGTCGTAGAGAGGACAATCGGAGAGACATAAACTGAAAGCGGCGACAATAGTCCGCCATCCATTGATGCTTCAACCGCGTTGCCTAATAAAGTATCAATCACACCGATACCGAAAACAAAAAACAGCAGCATATAAGCAGTTCGCGCAGAAAAAATCTGAGACAATCCCGGCGGATTAAATTTCAATCCGACTCTTCCCTTTGCCAACCCGCGAACCTGACCGGATGTGACGTCAAAGAAAAAGTCAAGGAGACCGGAAACAATTAATAAAACCGAACCCGCGGTCGCACCAAGAACAGCAGCAGCGGGCGCAACATAATCTTTCAAAACTTCTTCTGTTGAAGTACCGCTTTCTTTTAACCCGGTTAACACTTGATTTGTGCTGCTTCCGGAACCGGCACTATAAGAACCGGACGGAGATTCGGCATCAGTCCCGGGTGTCTCTGAAGTTGGATCATCGGGATTAGTCGGATCGTCCGGATTTTCCGGAGAAGTTTGGATCGGCTCAAGTTCAGAAGGTATTACAGAGAGGAGGGGATTTTCAGTGCCGCTGCCGCCATCATCATTCGGAAGAGATTGTGTAAGCGGATAGGTATCAACATAGACCCCGTCTGAGGTAATTGAAAAAGGCATACCAGAATAGCCCAACTCAGATACACCCAACAAATCGGAATATCCGGAAAAATCAGAATTTGTCCAATAATTACCTGCAATGTAAGGACCGCCAACAATATTTTTCTCACGGGACGGAGTTTTAAAGAAAGTTACATATGATGAGTAATCGCCAAGAGAAAGGATATAATCAAAATCGCAGCTGAGCTTATTATTATAGATTTTTATATTTGGATTTGAAGGGTTTAGATAATTAAAATGAAAAACAGGACCGGAACATAAAAAAGTATTTCCATAAATATCAAGTGTTCCATATTGATAAATCAGAGAAACGGTCCCGCCCGTCATGGTCGTGTTAACAATACTTCCGTCATCCGATGTCACATTATTAAGGACTATACCGGAATACGGCGTAGAGTTGAGAGTATCGGACAAATTAGAATTTTGAATTGACAATTTAGAGCTGTATATTCCGATTAATTCTAATGACCCGTTTGTTAAAGTCAAATTTGAAATGGTTGTGTTGCGGTTATTAGAAGGACCTGTGCCAACCCGTTCAATAGAAACAGTTCCGTTAATATTTGAATCTTTTAAAACAATATTTAGAGCAGAATCATTAAAATTTTTTGCGGAGAAACTACCATCTGTCATCTTTAAATTAGAAACATTTAAATTTCCAATTCCGTCTGATGACAATGAACCAAGTTTAATATCACCCGTTTCTATATTCAATTTATTCAGAGTAATATTCATAGGAAGAGAGGTAAGATAATTAATAGAAATGCTGCCGTTCTTAAATGTAGAATTATTCACAAGCAAATCTGTTGCACGAATATTTGACAGATTCAAAGATCCGTTTGTTACCATAAAATCCAATAAATTAAATTTTAAAGATGTCGAGTTTGAACCGAGTCCAGCAGAAGAAATATAAACGGAACCGTTAATTTTAGAATTTTTAATTGAAATTTCAGAAGCCGTTTCATTTACATTTGAAATATTCAAAATTCCGGAATAGCTAAGATTTGAAACAGAAACATTGCCGGTTCCGTTTTCATTCCCCCGGATGGAGATATTGCCATTGGTGATCGAACGATTATTCCCATTAAAAAAGATATTGTGATTTTTTGAAGTGTTTAAACTGATATCTACAATAAAGGATGATGTATCTCCGCCGACGACATCAACCGTTATATTCTAAATATTAGCAGTATCCGCAACCAAAATAGAAAAAGTAGAATTACCAGGGTTAAAAGAGAAAGAGAAAGGAGTGGGAAAATCTATAAAAGAAGTATAAAGATTGCTATTATTGGACATATCCGTATAAGTAGTATTACCGTCTGCTGATTTTATAAAACCTCCATCCTCAACCATTCCCGGGTCTAAAAGAATCGTATAATTATTATCTGTTTTTGTAACAGCATATTTCTCCGCTGCCGTCGCCATCCCAATTAAACAAAACAGAACCGATAAAATAATCAAAACCAAAGCCAACTTTTTCAAATATCGCATCGTATTCCCCTAAACCCAAATTCCTCAAATCTGATGTTTCTGTTATGAAAAATGAAAACCTAACGGAAACAAATATTAACAATAACTGAAAATACAAAATCTTTAACATATTTAAAGCTTTTATGTAGATAACAGGGTTTGAAGCGGGCGTTTTACCGCGGGAAATATAAACGGGGAATTTAAAAATATGGCTGAGGAATTTATTGGCAGAATATGGCCTTATTTCAATCAGGAAGATACGATTTTAATCGGATTTGCATTTATTATTTTTGGGCTCTTCATATTTTTAGTCATGAGAAAAGTGAGGAAATCACTGCTCCGCAAAGTTCAGGATACGGAGACGAAATGGGACGATATCCTGCTGGCCTCATTCGGAAAACCCGTGACAATTATTGCTTTGCTGCTCCCTGCTTACTACGGTTTTTCAAAATACATATTATCGCCTGAAGGGCTGATGCTTTATAGAGAAACGGAATTAAACGAAGTATTTCTCGTCATTGTCGCCGCTTGGTTCTTATCAGCGCTTGTTCAGAATGTCATGGAATTTTACGGCCGCAAATTCATTCACGGAACGGCACGCGGTTCAAAAAAAGATTTTACTGCCAGATTTTTAGGTCTTTTGGATTTGATTTCCGTTTATCTCATTTGGTTTGTCGCGTTTTTGATCATTCTGAAATTGTACAACATCAGTCTGACTCCGCTTTTGGCCGGCGCAGGTATTGCCGGTATCGCAATCGCGCTTGCCGCTCAGGATATGCTCGGCAACTTCTTCGGCAGCGCCATGATTTACGTTGACCGCCCCTTTAAAATCGGCGACCGTGTCAAAATCGGCGAACATGTCGGCGACATCATGGATATCGGAAACCGCAGCACACGCATAAAAACATTGGATAACGAATTGATGACGATTCCAAACTCCACCGTTTCCAGCAGCATCATTACAAATTACGCGCTTCCCGATGTCAAAATCAAAGTCCGTTTGACATTTTATGTCAGCCCGAATTCAGACATTGAAAAAGTGAGAAGAATATTGTTGGAAGTTGCAACACAAGCTGCCGACAACTTCGATTTCATATTAGACGACCCGGTTCCCGAAGTTTTCCTTTTGGATATCGAAGAATACCGCCTGAAATACATGGTCACTTTTTATTCAAACCGTTATGACAGGAAATGGGAATCCAGAGATTACATCAACAGCGAAGTCCTCCACAGATTCCGTGCAGAACGCGTTGAACTTCCCATACCGCAGCGCAAGATTTACATCAGAAATAAAGTATTGCCCGGCGTTGCAATCGGCACCGGAACATATGACAGCATGGGAGTTGAGGATGAAAATGATTATTACGGCGGTCATGACGGGATGAATGACTGAGATGAAAAAAGAAAGATATTCATCTGGCAGTAATGTGCGGATTTTTTGATTATTTTTACTATAGAAATTCTTCCAAGATTTGTTTATTTTCTAATCAGGTTCGTCCTTCAGATTCATCCATGAAATCTATCGTCATTTTGTCTAGAAGTGCAAAGGTCTCCCCCAAGCAAAGAGGCTTGTTTGAAAATTGAATCTGAACCCATATTCATTAATTAATAATGCGTTTGAAGACTGTCAATATCAGGTTTGATATTTTTAATATAGTCATGTGTAAGAATAGCTAATAGCAATACATCATATGTAATATCATACCAACTTTCAATCTCAGTTTTATCCATATTTGCTGTGTACTCTTTTTTATACCCGCCATCCAAATTGTTATGCCTAATATTTAGGTTATTTAAAAGGAAACTTACTTTATCTGCAATAACAGTTTGGCTGTAGTTCTTCAATTCACTTTTGATTGCCTCAAATTTATCAGCTAAAGACAATAACACATCTCGTTTCGTTTCCAAATCCCCTTTCATTAAATAATGATTATATTGAATGAGTTTTATCCCCAGCGGTTCATCAACAATATCTGCAACAGCCGTTGCGGTGGGATTTATCTCAACAACAAGGACTTTCTCTTCAGAGTATATTATTTTAATTTCATGATGCAATTCAGCAACTAAAGAATTAAGATTTTTTTTCAAGAGATGATAATCTGGAGTAAAACCCTTATGTCTGGTTGTATCCCTTTCTATGAGATACAGCAAATTGGCGATATATTCAATATATGTTAAGATATCTCCCACACTGGGTTGGGTAACTGCTTCAATGTGGTCAATTTTTAATTTATTTCTTATATCGTTACAATTACGACATCGGTTATTGTGCTTCCAAGAAGGAATATACCTCCAAGCATCAACATCCTCTTCAATGCTTCTATATTTTACGATTTTTATGCTTTTTGAATTAAATAAACTGCGAAGTACGTCAACTTCATATTTTAAATTAAGTTTTTCCATTTGTTCAAATATACTTTTTCTTCCCATACTCCCACCACGGCTGCGATAAAAGAATTAAATCGCAACGATCTTAGCGCTCAAAACGCCGTCAACGGTGGTCAATTTCTTCAAAACGGCTTCAGGAACATCGCTGTCAACGCTGATGACCATGATTGTCGTTTCACCGACATTCACATGACCGACCTGCATACCGGAAATATTGATGCCGTTTTCACCGAGCACTTGGCAGCACGGACCGATGACATTGGGTTTGTTGACGTGGTCAGCAAAAATCATGTGCGCGGACGGATAAACATCGACACGTGTTTTGTCAATCTGAATAATTTTAATATCGTTTCCGATTGCCGTTCCCTTCACGCTGACAGATTTGCCGCCGCCGGAAACAGTGACGCTGAAAACAGAAGCGTACTCATCAGAGGTTTCTGATTTCTTTTCACTCACTTCAACACCGCGCGACTTTGCAAGGCCGGGAGCGTTCACATAGTTGACGCCGGAACCGACAGCGACCGCAAGCGCACCTTTAAGAGCTGCAAGCGTGACCGTTCTGACATCTTTTGTGGAAATTTCGCCGTTGTAAGCGAGTTCAATAGTATCATATCCGGTTCCGATCAGCGTTGCCGCGATTTTACCGGAAACTTCCGCCAATTTCACATAGGGAGAAATGACTTCCATAACTTCGGGGCGGACAGCCGGAATATTGACCGCGCTCTTTGCGCCTTCACCGTTTAAAACGGAAATAATTTCATGAGCGATATCGATTGCCACATTCACCTGAGCTTCGACAGTAGAAGCACCAAGGTGAGGCGTCACGATAATTTTGTCAGATTTAATGAGACCGGAAGCAAACGGCGGCTCTTCGACGAAAACATCGATTGCAGCGCCTGCGATTTTACCGGAATTGATGGCTTCAACCAAATCTTCTTCATTAATGATACCGCCGCGGGCACAGTTAACGATGCGCGTTGTCGGCTTCATCACATCAAACATAGCGGCGTTGACAAGATTTTTAGTGTCTTTTGTCAGCGGTGTGTGAACGGTAATGAAATCTGCGTTTCTGCAAATGTCTTCAACTGTTGTGAGTGTGATGCCCATTGATTTTGCGCGCTCTTCAGAAACGAACGGGTCGTAACCGAGAACAGTCATATTAAAAGCCTGGAAACGCTTGGCAACTTCAGCGCCGATTCTACCGAGACCGATAACACCGAGCACTTTTTTATTGAATTCAACACCCATAAACTTGTTGCGTTCCCACTTTTCAGAGCGAAGAGAAGCGCAAGCCTGCGGAATGTTTCTGGCAACCGCCATCATCATCGCACAAGTATGTTCGGCAGCGGAGAGCGTGTTGCCGTCCGGCGTGTTGGACACAATAATACCTTTCTTCGTTGCCGCTTCCGTATCGACATTATCGACACCGACACCGGCGCGGCCGATGATTTTGAGCTGATCCGCCGCCTCAATAACGCGGGCGGTGACCTGAGTTCCGCTGCGGATAACAAGCGCGTCGACGCCTTTGATTTTTTCAACAAGCTGATCTTCAGAAAGACCGGTATCGACAACAACATCAAAACCGCTTTCCTTTAAAATTGTCAAACCCTCATTCGAAAGGGAATCGCTGACTAAAATTTTCATTTTATTTTACTCCTGAAAGAATGAATATGATATGAATATGTAAATTCGAATTTATGAATTTAGATTTAAGAATTTGAACTTATGAATTTGAACTTATGAATTTGAATTTATGAATTTGAATTTAAGAATTTGGATTTAAGAATTTGAGATTTAGTGAATAAATTTTCAAACCTATATCAGTTTTCCTTTTTATTCACAGTTTTCTTTTTTTAATTTTCGACTTTTCCGAATTATCGAATCATTTGTGCGTGAAATAAGCAACGACATTATCGCCGTCAATCGAATCAATACGGCAGAAACCGAACCGTTCAAACTGAACAACTTTGTCCAGTTCTTTTAAGATTTGGCGTTCACCGATACCGGAAGTATTACCGTCGGGTCCGAGAACAGCAACTTTAACACCGTCAACAGGTGCCCAGTGAATGATTTTCATCTTTTCCTTTTTGACAGTGTCCATTGAATTATCAATGTATTTCGCTGTCAGCGGTGATAATGATGTTACTTCGACGTTGCCCAGATCTTTCAAACGGATTTTTGATCCTGCCGTCAAATTGGAAGCATCTTCACTTGTCACAACAACTGTGCTGCCGGTTTCAATCTCGCGCATATCTTTTGAATCGGGATGGAGCGGTGCTTTAGCAATGCCGCCATCGTAGCCGTCAATTGTCATTTCAACCGGATTTTCGACAAAGAACATTCTGTGCGCAATCGGGTCGACAAACTTGCGGTTTTCAGCGTATAAATTGTTCATGCTGACACTGACATCGGTTTCGCCGACACCCATTTCAATCATGAATTTTTTAAGCGCGTCAGCCTGAATGCCGCGGCGGCGAATCGCCTGAACCGTCGGCAGTCTCGGGTCGTCCCATCCTGTATAAATGCCGGCTTCAATATCTTTTCGAATGCCGCTGGTGCTGAGCTTTCCGAATTCTTCAATTCTGACACGCCCCCAGTGCAATGTGACCGGATAGGTCCAGCCGAGATAATCGTAAATGTATTTCTGGCGTTTGCCGCTGTCTTGAAGGTCTTTGCCGCGGATGATATGCGTTGTTCCGAGCAGATGGTCTTCGACAGCGCCTTCAAAGTCCAAAAGCGGCCAGACAATGTATTTGGTTCCGATTTCCGGACGCGGGTGATCTTTCTTTAAAATTCTGAAAGCGCCCCAGTCACGAAGTGCGGGATCTTTGTGCTGAATGTCGGTTTTAATTCTGAGAACTGCTTCACGCTCTTCATAACCGCCGGCAAGCATCTTTTTCCAGTGTGTCAGATTTTCTTCGGCGGGCGCATCTCTGTGCGGACAAGCCTGCTTTTTGTCTTTCAATCCTTTGAAAGTCTCGCCGTCACAGAAACAAACGTAAGCATGACCGTCATTGATCAGCTGTTCTGCAATTTCATAATAAATGTCAAATCGGTCCGATGCTTTCACAATTTCATCAGCCGTTACACCGAGCCATTTGAAATCATCGACATACCAATCGTAAGCTTCAAGCATCGGGCGTTTCTGATCGGGATCAGTGTCATCGAATCGAAGAATAAATTTACCGTCATACATTTTGGCGTATTCGGAATTGACAACCATACCACGGGAACTGCCGATTGTCGGCGGCCCGTTGGGGTTGGGTGCAAAACGCATGACAACTTTTCCTTTTTCCGCATTTGGAAGCGCTTTCAAACCTTTCTCAGGCTCTTTTTTAACAGAAAGCTCTTCAAGCAATTCGGGTGCGATTGCCTCTAATCTTTGGCGCCATTCGTCAGGCGTTGTTTTGTTCAAATTCACGCCGATTTCTTTAATCGCGTCCGTCACCTCGGGAACGCGGCTGCGGAGCTGCGGGGCGATGCCCATAATCTTTCCGAGAACAGCCTTTTCCTGCGGGACCGCTTCATATTTAACAGCGTTTTGAAGCGTGTATTTCTCAATCGTCAGTAAATCTTCGGGGTCTAATGCCATAATTTTCACTTGTGCAATAAATGTAAAATAATATTCAATGAAAGAACAGAATTTTCTTTTTAGATATTTAAAGATGCTCATATGTGCCAAACCGAAAACGAAAAATAAACCTTTCTATGAGTTTTTGGAAAAATGCGGGATGGTTTTAAAAAAGATTAAAAAGCCGGCACATAACGCGCGCGGCGAGCGGGCAGGAAAAGATACGGCGGCGTATGCCGCCAAAAATCGCAAAGCGATTTTTAAATAAACGCCTCCCTCCCACTGCAAAACGGAAACCTGACTCCAAGCGGTAACAGGCACCTCCCTCCCACTGCAAACTATATCTGTACTCAGCCGGCGCATATAATAAAAAAGAAAAAGAGATGAAAAACCGCATCACGGTTTTGAATTTAAATAAAAATTGTGCAGCTCGCGCGCGGCGGCAGCCGCAAAAAGAAGAAAACAAATCAGCGAATAATTTCATCGCCGTGTTTTTCAATCATTTCCAAAAGGTTTTTGAGTTCCGTGAATTTCTCATTTGCCGTTCTTAAAAATTCATCGACATTATCGCCGGCAACGGCGCCTTGAGGAGACGCTTTGATAAGACCGTTCTGTTCTAAAACACGAAGCGAATAGCGGACTTTGTGCGCCTGCATTCCGGTTGCTTCGGCTAATTTTAAAATACCGATCGGTCCCTGCTCGATGACAATTTTTAAGACCATTGTGTGGCGGTCAATTAACTCCAACTCGTTTCGGGCCTGATCGAATAACATGAAAACACAACCTGAATAATTTCTAATTTGCTAAGGTTCAAACGGTTACTTCTAACGCCTTACCCATTCATAAAAGTTCTTATAAGTTTCGATTTCAAAGAAAAAAAGTGCGGAATTATCAAAAATGATCAAAAAAATCAAAATTAAATTCAGCATTTAAGCCGAAACAACCGTATTTCTCAATAAACCGACACCTTCAATTTCGACTTCAACCGTATCGCCGATTAACAATTCACCGACATCGGGCGGCGTTCCCGTCGCGATAATATCCCCTTTCTCAAGTGTCATGACAGAGGAAATAAACGTGATCAGCTTCGGAATATCAAAAATAAACTCACTTGTCGATGAGCTTTGACGAACTTCTTCATTCTCATTTCGAATAACGCGGCACGTTATTGAAAGATTGCCGGGCGACAAATTTTGCTGCGCCAGCTCTTCCTGCGTAACAATAAAAGGACCGGCCGGCGCAAACGTATCAAAACTTTTTGCGCGTGTCCATTGTCCGTCAGCCCGCTGCAAATCACGCGCAGTAACATCATTAAAACAAGTATAACCAAGAATGTAATCAAACGCGTCAACTTCGCGGGCATTCCGGCAAGTTTTTCCGATAACGATACCGAGTTCCGCCTCATAATCAACCTGTTCGCTTTCGGGCGGATATTGAATCAAACCTTCATGAGAAAGGATGGCGGAAGGCGGCTTCAAAAAAAGAATCGGATTTTCGGGAAGCTCCATATTCAATTCTTTAGCGTGATCGGTATAATTCAAACCGACGCAAACGATTTTAGAAGGGCAAACGGGCGGCAAAATTAAAAGAGAAGATAACGGGTATTCGTCATCAAGCTGCTGATAAATCGGATCGGGATAAACGATGCCGTCAAAAACTTCACCTGAAAAAACAATATCATTGTACTGAAAACGTCCCAGCATTCAATCACCATCGAACTCGGTTATTTCAGAAGCTCGTCCAGTTCTTCTTTTTTAAATCCGGAACGAATCATTCGTGTTCGTCCTTTTGACCCTTTTCCCGAGAAATCGGCAGTGAGATAACCGGCGGAAATCATTTTATTAACGATTTCATAAAAACGAGTGTAGCCGATTCCGGTATGGTCGCGGAATTTTTCATACAAATCTCCGGCAGAAATTTCACCGGCTTCGGATGCCTGAATCGCCAAATATTTTTCATGGTCCGTCAAAACCGAAAAGAGACGGGACAAATAAAGAGAACGGGAAGCAGTGTATGCTTTGTTGACATCTTCCGTTTCAATTTTGCGCGATGAACGCTTTTCCGCATTCAGACCGGAACGCTTCATCAAATCAATACCGACACGAAGATCGCCGTTTTCACTCACATAATCTGACATAACACTGCGGACATCGGCAGCGACGACGCCTGCAAAGAAACCGCGCTGAATTCTGTCGGCTAAAATATCATCGATTTCAGACCATTCATAACGTGGAAACTCAATTTCTTCCGGCAGAAAAACGGAGCTGACACGCTTATCAAATGCGTAAATCACTTCAGGATCGTTGACAATCGCAATAACACCGATTTTGGAACCGGGATACTGCTCGTGGGCGCGGAGAAGCGAATACATCACTTCATCGGCGTGTCCTTCATAAAAAAGATAATTAATATCGTCCAAAACGACAATCAAAACCTTATCGGTGTCAATTAATTTTTTGACGAGCTTGTCAAAGATACGATTAAAAGAAACACCGGATGCAGGCGGCGCGATATTAAGAACGCTTTTGTAAAGGCGGGAAATCACAGCGAACCGCGTGGAATCGATTTGACAGTTCACTTTGACCGTCACCACTTTGTCGGTATATTCTTTTAATTCGTCAAAAATTTTAAGAGCCGCGCTTGTTTTTCCTGTGCCCGGCGGTCCGTAAAGCAAACAATTTAAAGGACGTCCGCCGCGGACAGCGGGCTTCAGCGCATAGCGAATGGAATTGAGCTGATTATCGCGGTGCGGAAAGTAATCCGGCAAGTGATCCAATTCGAAAATATCGGAATCCCGAAAGAGAGTTTCGTCCCACATCAGCATATCTTTTTCT